>JAHJEM010000051.1 GCA_018825425.1 Nanobdellota archaeon
TACAACAGCCAACTCACATTTGGCGTTGTGAATCGAGTGGGACATACTCACAAATGCTCGTAGTCCCACGCACTATGTGGCTTGTTATGGGCCGATGGTTCAACCCGGTGAGGATTATCCTCGGGGAATAGAACGCACCGCTGGCAGCGGTGAGGCTGCGGGTTCAAATCCCGCTCGGTCCATTTTCTTTTTCACAACTTTTTTATAGCCTCTTGAAAAGTTAGTGTCATGGAATCATGGATATGGCTACCAATTATATCTGCATTGATTTGGTCTAGTGTAAATCTCGTTGATGCTAATATTCGTAGGAAATACATAAAAAATAGTATAGTTGTATCTGCAGTCACTGGTCTTGTAAGTTTATTGGTATTAGTTCTTATTCCTTTTAAGGGTCTGCACTATCCTGGCTTATGGATTCTGGTTGCAGCATTATCATCAGGAATAATCTATGTTTATGTGCTACCTCTTTATTTCAAAGCATTGAGCGTAGAAGATACACCAACCGTGATTGCATTGTGGTATATTACACCAATATTGATTCCAATAATGGCAAAATTTGTTTTAAATGAAAGCCTTACTTTTGTTCAATATATCGGCTTTTTTTTAATTATCATAAGTGGAGTTCTAATCAGTCTAAAAGATAATCCTCTTAAAAAGATTTGTGTAAGCAAAGCAGCAGTATATATTTTCATTGCAGGAATCATTATTAATTTCACCTATATTTTTGAAAAATATGTGTATTCAAATGATTCTTTCTGGAATGGTTTTATTCTCATCCAATTAGGGACTGTTTTAGGTGGAATAAGTATGCTTCTGATATGGAGAAAAAAAATAAGGAAATTTTTCCAAAAATCATCTATTAAACCTATCAGCTTGCTATCTCTCGGAGAAACAGGGAATATAATCGCCCAAGGGCTTGTTGGTGCAGCACTTGTGGTAGCTCCAGTGACCCTCGTCGTGGGTTTCACTAATCTTCAGCCTTTGTTTGCATTCATCCTAGTTCTTCTAGTGAGCAAGTATTTCCCAAGATCATACAAGGAAGAATTCAAGCCATCAAGGATAGTGTCATTAGGTTTTGCAATAATCCTGTTGATAATAGGTATGTATTTCATAGCAGCATAAATCAATAGCAAGCTTTCTATTTATTCTTTCTCTGCTCCTGCAAATCTATCTTCAACATTACCATGTCATGCATTCTCTTCAAGAACTCGTATTTATCTTCCATCTTCATGATGTCTGTATAACCTTGGGCTACAAGGTTGAATGCAAATGGACTTGGAATTTCAGTGAATACCTCTTCAACATTGATCATTCCAGTCTCTATTCCTCTAATTACACGCAAGGCATTCTTGATGTCCATTGAATCTTCAAGAACCTCTCGCTTTGCTTCCTTAAGGATCGGAAAGTCAGGACTGATCTTCCTGATTGTATTGATTAATAGACGAGAACTCATCTGTTGTCTTCCAACACTCTTTCTATTCCCTTTGTAACTTCGTAGTATCATAAGAGCCCGCGCAGCGCAATGTCTGAATCTTCTACTCAATACCTCTGATTTCTCAAGGGAGATCTCCAACACCTGGCGCAGTTCTTGGCTGTTGAGTACTGTGAGTGCTCTTCTAGCCTGGATAGGTTTGGTGCTTGCAATGTAGAATCCATTGTCATTGATTCCAAGCTCGACATCCCTTTTGATCATCTTTGATGCAGCAAATCCAACAGCTCGGCTGAGTACATCATTGACTCTTCTTCCGTAAAGTGTATGATAAATATGATATTTCTTTCCACGATCATGGATGTGTTCAATAATTATCTTCTTGTCATGTGGGATTTTGGTGTAAAGAAACTGTTCTCTGAAGTAGTCATAGATTGAATTTGCACTATTCTCATCAACATATAGATAACTCCGTAAAAAATCCATTATCTCTTCTTTCTTTGCACTGCTCTCAAAGTATTCGTTGACATATCTTCTGAACTTCTGAATTTCCATTGCAAGTTCATATGAAAGTGGAAGCATTTCGCTGAACCAACTAGGTACAGTTGGAGCGCGTCCAGCACTTCCCTTGACCCAAGCAGTTAGTCCCTGTGCGCGTATGAACTCATACGTCTGTCCACCAAGCACAAACACATCTCCTCGATGGAGTTTTTCTAAGAAAGGCTCTGATATGGTTCCGATACGATAGCCTTCACTTCCTCCTCGCCATAGTTTTACCTTGACATTGGTCTCTTCGGGAATGGTCCCGACATTAGTCATGTAGAGAACACGAGCAAGTTTGCCTCGTTTTCCCACTCTTTGAGTGTCTTCGTCATACCATATCTTTCCATACACACTTCGTTCTTCAAGACCTGCATAGTTGCCAGCCAAATAATGGATTATGTTCATGAAATCCTTGTATTCTATCTCATGATAGCAATAACTGTTCTTGATCAGACCAAATAGATCATCAATGTTCATGGGTTCTTCAGCTGAGACAACGATTCCTACTATTTGTTGGGCAAGAACATCAAGACAACCCATTGGAATTCGTATATTGTCTATCTTTTTCTCAATTGCTGCCTTTAGAAGTACACTGCACTCAACAAGGTCATCTCTATCTAGTACAATTATTCTGCCCTTTGATTTTTCATGGAGCTGGTGGCCGCTTCTTCCAATCCTCTGTAAACCTCGAGCAACACTTTTTGGGCTTCCAAGCAGGATGACTAGATCAATGTAACCTATGTCGATTCCAAGTTCCAATGATGTTGATGAGACAACTGCTTTCAGGTCGCCGCTCTTCAAGCGATTCTCTATATCAACACGTAATTCCTTGGACAAGGATCCATGATGAGCACCGACATATCCTGGTGTAGGTTGGACTTCTTGCTTGGCATTGATTGGTACTTTTGGCACAGGCTTGCTTGCCATCTCATCAATCTTTTTCTTCTCTTTCTCTACATCTGCAAGATCATCATTCTCACCTACGTCTACTCCTGTGTAGTGTTTAGGAAAACGATCTTTAAGATGGTGAACTACTCTTTCTGTTCCTGATCTTGTGTTTGTGAAAACAAGGGTTGTCCTGTGATCTTGTATCAAGCGGTCAAGAAGCTCGTATGTCTTGGTATTTGTGGTGTGATAATCAGTTGTAATTAAGCTTTTGACAGGACTGACAACTTTTAAGTCAAGTTCCTTTAGGAATTGGACATCAACTATTTTGCACGGTCTTGGTTTCTTGCTGTATGGTTCTTCCATTCCAACCAAGAACTTTGCTACTTCATCCAGAGGACATACAGTGGCGCTTAGTCCGATCCTACATGGCTGGCTGAGTTGTTCAAGCCTTTCTAATGCAAGTGAAAGATGGACTCCTCTTTTGGAATCAGCCAATGCATGGATTTCGTCAATGATCATCCACTCAACCTCTTTTAGGTGTTCGCTGAACTTCTGGGTACTTAATACAATACTCAAACTCTCTGGAGTTGTAATGAAAATATGAGGTGGCTTCTTTAGCATTCCAGCACGTTGATATGGTGTTGTGTCTCCTGTCCTGACTCCTACTCGGATACCTAGCTTGTCATTTCCAGTTTTTTCTTTGTGAAGAGCCGCAATTTCTTTGAGTGGTTCTCTCAGGTTTCTTTCGATGTCTCTTGCAAGAGCCTTTAAGGGGCTTATGTATACGCAATAGATACGGTCTTCTAAAAGATCCTTTTCTGCAAGGTTGATTAGCTCATTGAGTATTGACAAGAATGCACTTAAAGTCTTTCCAGAACCAGTTGGACTGCTGATAAGAGTGCTTTGTCTATGCCTAATGTTAACAATTGAGAATCGTTGTGGCGGACTGAATGTCTTGAACTTCTTGGTAAACCATTCCCTGACCAATGGATTGAGCTCTGCAAGTATCTGTTCTTCGGGATATTCCTCTGTTTGGAACTCAATCATAGAATCAAAGAGAAGATCATGCTTCTAGGCCTTCTCTTTCCTCAGTCTCTTTTAAAATCATGCCTTCCCTCTTAAGTTTGGCAACCATCTTAGTCTGAAGATCTCTCACAATCTCTTCTCTCTTGGAAAGAAGACGGGTTAAGTCAGAGCTAAGCCTTTTCTTATCCTTCTTTGCTTTCTTTTTATCTCGCTTTACAAAAAATCTATCAAACTTGTTGCCTTTATGGGAAATATCACTATCAACCTTAATCTCTTCATCCAATACCTCTTCTTTTTCAAGCAGGGGTGCTAGCTGTTCATTGATCTCTTGCTCCTTTTGAAGAGCATTTGCTATCTCTTTGTCATCTGCAATCTGATTCTTGATGTTCTGGAACATTTGGTCATCAATACGCATCTCTTTGTTTAGGGTTTCTTTCTTCATATTATTGGTTTGAGATTGGTTATTTATATTTTTAATGAAAATTGAGTGTATTTAATGGGATTTTTATCGCTGAACATAAGATTTATTGTTGTCCAGACAGTCCTTTGCCAACATAAGTTCCTGGGCAATGTATCCTAGGTTTTCCTGCGAACACGGATTTCGTTTGGCAATCTCTTTGATCATCTTGTGAACATCTTTACCTCGGAGTTCCCATTCCATCTTATGCTCTGAATTTACCCAACCACAACAAATTAGGCCTTCTTCTTTCCCTTCTCCAAGTTTTACCAAGAAATAACCCTTAGGATCCATCTTCCACTCGTAAGTCTTGTCATCAGTATTACAGATCTCTCTATCTTCAGGGATAGTTATTGGGTGACAAGGGCAGGCTTTGTTATTTTTTATCATATTAGTTGGAATTGTTTGAAGTTTATAAAGGTATCAACATGCCAATATTTTTATACCACTAAAGATTAATTTAGTTCATGAAGATAAAAATCACTGAAATCAAACAATTATGTGTTGACAAACTACAAAAGCTTGGCCTTAGCCAACAAGATTCTGAGGTTGTTATGGATGCTTATCTGTATGGTGAGCTGACTGGGAAGAAATCTCATGGTTTATCTGCATTTTCTGGTATTGAGAAGAAGATAGGTGCAGTCAAGGGAACTCCAAATATTATCAAGGAAGACGATACCTATGCTTTGATTGATGGCAATAATGGTCTTGGCATACTCGTCGGCAAATTTGCAATAGAGATGGCAATTCAAAAATCCAAGGCCAAAGGCATCGCTTTGGTTGGAATCAACAACATGCAATCTTATCTCATGCCTGGCTACTATGCCAAAATGGCTTCTGAAAAGGACATGATTGGAATCACAATTGACAACTCAAGATCAAGGGTTGTTCCTTATGGTGGGATTGAACCAAAGTTAGGTACAAATCCTATTGGAATTGCAATTCCAACTCAAGATACACCATTCGTTCTCGATATGGCAACAGCTACTCGCGCGATGGGTGAAGTAAGACTTGCAAAGAAGCTCGGTGAAGTACTTCCGAAAGGCATGGCTCTTGATACACAAGGCAATCCAACAACTGATCCAGACAAAGTAAATGCCTTGACTCCTTTTGGTGGCTACAAAGGTTATGGCTTGTGCCTGGCAATCGAAATCCTGGCAGGATCTTTGGTTCGAGCAAAGATGGGGAGCCAAATGGTGTCTGGAGAAGACAGAGGATATCTATTCATTGTTATCAATCCAGAGATATTTGTGGATATTGGTACATTTAAGCAGGAAATATCAGAATTATTGAAAGAAGTAAAAGTCGCAAAGAAAGCAAAGGGTGTAGAAGAAATATTTATTCCTGGTGAGCATGCGCTTAGGAATTTTGCAGAGGCGAGAGAAAAGGGAGAGATTGAGATATTTGAAAAGATAGTTGATGACATAAAAAAAATTTAAGGTGTTCCTATGAAAAATGTTATTTTTGCTGTATTATTAGTCTTGTTCTCAGCTTGTTCTCAGCAACCAACTATTTCTTATTCGGTAGAAGATGAAACTGAGGAAACAATACGTGAAATATTCACTCGCGAAGACAAGATTCCTCAGGATGCAGTCAAGATTACTCCTGAAATGGATGTAAGTCCACCAATTCTTCACAGCGATGACTTTGAGGAACCAGTTCCTTTGGCAGTTATCAATTCTGCAGGTGCAGAAGACTCTCCATTTATTCCGAATGATAGAAATGAGTTATATTTTTTCTTTACACCGGATGTCAAGGTCCCTATCGACAAGCAATTATTTGATGGTGTGACTGGAATCTACGTTTCAAAAAATGAGAATGGTGCTTGGCAGGAACCAGCAAGAGTTTGGCTTCAGGATCCAGGAAAACTCTCACTTGATGGATGCGAATTTGTCCAGGGAAATGAGATGTATTTCTGTACTGCAAGAGAAGGTTATACTGGTTTGCATTGGGGAACAGCAATTTGGCAGGATGATGAATGGACAGATTGGCAAGTCAACGATTTTCCAGAAGAATATGCAGTCGGAGAACTTCATTTCACGAGTGACATGAATGGAGTATATTTTCATTCCACAAGACAAGGTGGCAAGGGAGAGAATGATGTCTGGTACATGGAAAAGAGAGATAGCATCTGGCAAGAGCCAGTCAATGTTGATGCTGTAAACTCTGAAGTGGGAGAAGGCTGGCCATATCTAACACCTGATGGCAATGAACTTTGGATTAACAGATGGTACATGGGGACACCAGGAGTATTTCGATCAAAGAAAATCGATGGGGAATGGCAAGAACCTGAACTCATTGTGAGCATGTTTGCAGGCGAACCAACACTTGATTCTGAAGGCAATCTATACTTTGTGCATCACTATTACAAAGACAATGAGATGCTAGAAGCAGATATCTATGTTGCGTATAGGAAATAGACTAAAATTTTCAAGATAAAAAATGAAGATCAGAAGAAAAAGTTTATACACTGGAGCTAGAGATGCAAAAGGATTAAGTGTGATAATAGATGTATTCAGAGCGTACTCTGTTGCAGGTTATGTTTTTGGAAACGGAGCAGAAAAAATTCTTCTTACACAAACCATTGAAGATGCACTTGCAATTAAGAAGAAAAATCCTGATTTTATTCTTATGGGTGAAAAAAAGGGTCTTAGGCCAGAAGGATTTGACTATGGCAATTCTCCATATGATGTTTCAAAGCTGGATTTCAGGGACAAAAGAATTGCAATGGTGACACAAGCAGGTACCCAAGGAATTCATCTTGCCAAAAGTGCGGATGAAGTTCTTGCAGGAAGCTTTTTGTGTATAGGTGCAATTGTCAGATATATCCAGAAAAGAAATCCAAAAATTGTGACGCTGGTTGGAATGGGTGCTGCAGGCAGACGAAAGCGAGACGAAGATGAATTGTGTGCAGATTACATCCAGCTGAGTCTTGAAGGTGGTAAACCTGACTTTAAGAAAATGAAAACTTATCTACGAACTTATATGAGTGCAAAGAAATTCTTCAATAAAAATCTGCCAGAATTTCCAGAACAGGATTTTGAATGTTCATTGGATCTTGACCGATTTGATTTTGTCATGAAAGCCTACAGGCAAAATGGTAAAATTTGGCTCAAAAAAGAAGATGTCTCCTGATTCGTAATTTCTGCAAATAACACTGTTTTTGCCACAACATTTATTAATTTTGACGTCTTAACCCTTTATAAATTAATAGTAAAATGGCTATAATTGATCAAGACCTCTCGGCAGTCAACAGGCTAGAGAAATTAAAAGAGGACAAAAAGAAACAAGAAGATGAGCTCAAGAAGTTGGAAGAGACCAAAAAGGAGCTCCAAGATACTGAGAAGGCTATTAAGGATGAGGAGGTCTCAGCTCAACAGCGTGCTGAACTGCAGAGAGAAGAAGAGGCTATAGAGGCAGGTATCGTAGAGATTCGTCGTCGGCAGGTAATGCTTGAGGAAATGCTTGCAAATGAGCCTGCGCCTGCACCAATAACCAACAATGTAATCTATCTCACAGATGGATTGAAGGCAGAGGCAGGGATTTATGCTGTCACCAACTACAATGTCTACAATGAACTCACAAGTATCAGAGACAGACTTGCCAATGGAAGTGAAATCAGTGAAGAAGAACGAAATTTTGTCCACGAAGCCAAAAGACAGACAGAAAGATTCGCAACTGATCATGATTATTTGACCCAACGGGATCCTTTCAATTATGTCCAGAGAAGTGAGGATGTATTGAAGGAAATGGATGACTTTATCTATTTGAGAAAAGGAAGGTAAATACACAATTATATGACATTTTTGTCCCTGTTCTTCCCTTTATAAAGGAATTAAGTATATAACTATAGGAACAATTAGAGGTGTGGGTTGGATATATTTGTCATATTCAATATATCCTATCTATTTCCTCCAACCGATCAGGTACTTTTGTCCCCTCATGGCAGCAGGCTTGGTCGGTTGTTCTTGGAGGGTCAACTCTCAGAATATTCTGGCAAAATCACAAAATATTAAAACAACCAAACGAGGAATTTACTTATGCAATTCAGTTCAGAATATTATCATGCAATGGATAAGTATGGTTCAGTAGAACCAATTGCGGCTACTCCTAGAAAAGATATCCCTCTTGAGCTTGAAAAGTTTGATTCAAAACTTACTCCTCAAGAATTGGGTACTACTCTGAATCCATTTGTACATCCTCTTGAAGGCATGCATGCAAGACTCAAAGAAGGTGCGGGCAAGGTCGAGTTTGAGTTCTTTGGTGCAGGTAAGGGTAGCAAAGAAAGATTTACACCAGAATCCATTGGTAAATATGAGAGGGAAGATCTAAGAAACCTTGCAGATATCAATAAAGTCAAGACAAGTGTTCATGCAACAGTCAATGTACAGGGCTTGGCAGGCCTAGGTAGAGATGGATTTGAAGACAGAGACCGCGAAGAAGCATATCGAGAAGTCAGAAGAGCAGTAGATTTTGCTGCAGATGTCACAAAAGGTGGTGCAATCGTAGTCCACACCGGTGAATGGCAGAGACCAATTGAAGAATACCATAAGCAAGAAGGATTCGAAGGCTACCCTGGAGAGAAAAAGGATGCTACATTCTATGTAGTAGACTCTAACACAGGAAAATTTGTCTCAGCCATTGCAAAGAACAGGATAGTATATGAGCCAATTTATTGGACAGCAGAGGAAAAGGCTAAAGAATTACGCCTCAAAAAGACTTCAGATGGAAAATACGTTGATCCAAATGGAAAAGAGATGGAATCAACCGACTGGATAGATGTGGACGGACATTATCTCGATGCGCGAGATACAGAACAACTATTCAAACGAGTTCCATACTGGGATGAGGATGGCGTTAAATTCAAGGCCAAAAGAATGGACTGGAAAGCACTGGAAGACAAAAGGGATTGGTTTAATGGCAGATATGATACTAATTACACAACAGAAGAAATATTTGCAAGAACCCAGTTAGAGAACAATATCCTTCAAGCAAAAGGTCACTCTCTATTTTATGGAAGGCATTATTCAGAACAAAAAAAAGAATATGATGCGGTAGTCAAGGCATACAAACACTTCAAGAAAATGGAAGATAATGTTCCAAAAGAAGAGCAATGGAAACTCTTTGAAAAGGAGCAGTCACGAGGATGGCTTGCTGACAATCTTGTACATAATTTCAAGAAAGATTTGAACCTGCTTCCATCAGAACACATAAAAAAGAAAATGCGTGCTTTAGAACTTGACCTAACACACATTCATGAAGCAAGCGCAGCATCAGACGTCCAAGCAGCGAATCATCAAGAGGTTTATGATAAACTTAAGACTGTCAAAGATTATGGTATCCAGAAGAGTGCAGAGACCATGGCAGCAGCAGGTATATTTGCCATGGAGAAGACTCATCAGAAGAACTTGGATAAACCTTTGTTCATTGCGCCAGAGAATTGGGACACAAGACAGTTTGGAAGTCATCCAGAGGAATTAAAAGAACTCATTGTAAAAGGTAGAGAAGAGATGGCAAAACAATTGGAGACAAGATATGGAAAAGAAGAAGCTAAAAAATTAGCAAAGGATCATATCAAGGCAACTCTTGACATAGGTCATCTAAATCTTTGGAGAAGGCATTTTAAGAAAAAAGATGATGAATCTCTTACAGATACAGATAAGCGGTTCAATCAGTGGATGCTTGATCAATCTGAAAAGTTAGTCAAGCAGGGAATTGTGGGTCACGTTCATTTAAGCGACAACATGGGATTTGATGATGAACACTTAACACCAGGACAAGGTAATATTCCTATGAAGACGTTCATGAAGAAAATGGAAGATTTGGGAATGAATGATGTTATTGTAGAACCCGGAGCCTTCAACCCAGTTACAAGTCCGCCAGACACATTTTCTTACTTGGGAAGCCCAGTATATACAGGTACTCACGGTCAAGTTCCTCAACAGTTCAAGGGCTTCCAACAGCAACATTTTGGTTATCAAGCGCCACCATTCTATCTTGTAGGTTCATACGTACCAAGTGAAGACTGGAAGCTATGGAGCGAAGTACCATTTGAATAATTTCTGAATATTAATCAGAAAAAACTATTTCTTGGATCCATGTTTAATCGAGAAATCAAATAAAATATTGTAAATCTTCTCAATAGTCTTTCTGTCATAACCTAATTCAGACAACCGCGCAATAA
>JAHJEM010000052.1 GCA_018825425.1 Nanobdellota archaeon
ACCATACTGGTGGTTTACGCATAGCTCTCTGATGTTCTGATTTGCTTCTTGGATTCCATGCATAGAGCAATATTTGCTTTCAGCGTCTAGACAATAATTTGGTCCACCGCCTTGATAATTGCTATACCATACATACCTTGGATTAAAGATTGCATTGTCTTTCAAGGCTTGATAAACCGGTTCGATTGCTTCCTCTGCTTGATTGCCATAAGGGCAATAGCTCATTACATAGAAGTCAATCTGTGGCTTATTATCGCCAACTTCAATTCCTAGAGTTCCGAGGAATTCGGCATATTTTTCATTGTCAATCCAATGAGTTGATCCAGTTGCAGCATCCTTAAGTTTGTACCTGTCTCCAACCTTATCAAAAGCTGCTGCTAGTTGAGGATTGCCTTTGAATGCAGCTGCATCTGCAACACCTGAACTGAAAATAATCGCAGGTGCCTTTTCTAGGCCCATTTCTGCAATCAAAGCTTGCCCTTCTTCATCACTCACATCAACTGTCTTAACCTCAGAATTCTTGAAATAAAACTGTGATGCTTGGATTAACTGAGCAGGATTGCATGATGCACACTCTTTGTCATTAACAACAATTATTTCAACTTCAGCATCATCTATATATGTGCATTTTGCTTCCTTTACTCCTGGATTTTCACACTTTCCAATCTTCTTTGGTTCAGCAGTACAGTCTGCATCGCTAGCACATGCTGGAAGATTTTTGCATTCCTGATGATCTGGTATTTGGGTGCAGATTTTAGCTAAGAAAGCAGCTGTATCTCTTGCACCTTGATATGGTTGATCACCTATGTATATAGTTGGTGAGCCACTGGCTTGCTTTGCTGTTGCGCGAGCTGCGCTAGCACTCAATAGTTGTTTACCTTCATTACCTTCGTAGCAGGTCTTAAGTGTTGCCTTATCCATGCCATCAGCACAGCTTTCCCAATTACCGGGAATGGCTCCTGCATTCTTGTTCATACAAATTACCATGTTCATATAATTCTCTGGATAATGTTTTTTTGCACAAAGCTGTATGATGTTTCCTTGAGTCTCTGGTTCTCCATGTAGACTTCTGAAAGTACCATCAGCATTTTCAGTCACAATGAAATCAAGATGAAAATCAACACTATCCCCTATCTTGTCAAGTACAGGCGCTATTGCATCCTCTACTTGAGTTCCATATGGGCATTGGCTCATGACGTAGAATTCAACCTTGACCTTGTCTTCTGGTGAGACGCCGCCAAGAGTAGACGTACCGCCTGCGCCTGTTGTAGTATCAACCCTATCATTTATCTTGTTTGTATAGATAAAGGTTGCAATGATCATGACTGCAGCAATGACAATCAATGCTATTCCTAATGTTGTCATCGGACTCTTTTTTGCAGGTTTGTGTGTATGCACAGCCTTATGATGTGCAGATTTAGTATGTTTGGTTGATTTGGTATGTTCAGTTCTTTTTGCTTTTGTTTTACCCATATAATAACACCTCAACAGCTTTTCCTTTTGCAAACCCGCGTTACTTTAAATATTTTTTGGGATGCTTAGTTATGAACCATAGGAGAGAAAACGCATATTTTCAACATATTATTTCTTTTTAGACCTTTTTTTTTCTTTACTGTGCTTTTGCTCTTTCTTTTTTCGTCGCTTCTTTCCAATAAAAGAAAACAAGAAAATCACAAAAACAAGAATGCCTACCTGGAGGATTGTACCAATGATCTCTCCAAGTTTTCCACCTTTATCATGATTAAACATATCTCCTAGGTTGTTGAATAGGTTTGAGAATGGGTTTGTTCTGTGTTTCTTGAGATCAAATTCCTGTTCAACAAAGTATTCTTGGTCAGATGCTTCCATTTGCTCCATGTAATCATTAAATGTTATGGTTTTTCTTGGTTCTCCTTTGTATTCGTCAGGATTTGGTTCAATAGATATTTCAGCATCGTAACCAGGTGGAAATTCTATATAAAGTAGATCCCCTTGGCTTGTTGTTGTATATGAATAATCCAGTTCAGGAGTATCTTTATATGTGACACTGATTAGGAATTCAGAATTTTCTGCGCCAGGAATGCGTATGTTTGATCCAGGAACCTCAACATATGTTCTTCTGGCCAGTCTTCCGCCGTCAGACACTGTGCCTTTATCATCCATTCCTTTGTCATAAACCATATAACCTGGGAACTCATGACCTTTGCCCATATCAATGTAGAATTCGCCTGCGTCCCATTGATTGTTTTTATTCGTATCCTTGAACGGTTCTCCAATAAAATATACAGATTTCAGTTCACCTTCATCTGTTACATAGTGGAAAGAGTTTTGTCCACTGTAATTTCCATCACCCATGTCCTTGTCCCTAAAAAAACCATGTCCTAGAAAAATTGCATCAATGTTTCGTTTCTGGGTCGGATATTTGGCTTGTAATACATCGTATAAGTCGTAGAGGGTTTGAGTTGTTGGCTGCTTAAGAAGGTCCCATAATTCCTCCAATGTGATTTGGAACTCATCGTGAATAGGGTCTGGTAGTACAAAAATGTAGGGATCGTCCATCCTATCCTTTCCAGAGTCTAGGATATCCCAGAATAGAGATGAGATTGAGTCTTCCTCATATTGCTTGCCATACAAATGCATCCAAGGTTTTGGATTGCCTTCAAAATTTCGTGTTCTGAACACGCTGCTCTTTGTCTTGAAGAACGCAGGATGCCAAGTTTTCATGTAATTCCGAATCATTAATGCCATGAATTCAGCTTCTGCTTCATTCAAAGAATCATGTGTGCTTGGATTCAAGAATCCCGCATGATTTTTTGACCCAGTCGGATAGTTGACATTGAATTGAGAGTACATGATTCTGTGGCCATACTCATGCCATTCTGTTTCAGGTGAATATTTTGCACCAAAGGGCATTCTATCCTCTGGAAGATATATTCTGCCCTCGTTCGGTGAGTGGCAACCTCCTGCAGGCCCATCACACCGCCTTGAAATGTTCTTGGTGTTCATTACACAATCAACTTGTCGTACATCTGCCTTGAGTACGTCTAATGCAAAATCAACTGCGTCTTCAAAGTGCATGTAATGTTTTACAAACATAGGTACTTTATTCTTGTCAGTGTTGGTTTCCCATTCATCTGGAACTGGATTATCTTTTTTGATAATAAAATTTACTTCCTTTCCATCTTCAATGTCTTTACTCTTTATCTCAACATTTTGTTTCATGTAAACTGCTTCTACCAAATCAACCTGTTCATCCAGAATTCTTATGTAAACCTGGTCTCCAATTCTGTCTACCAGGTAGACCTTGATTTCTGCATTGGTATCCTTGGTCAGGGGAATATAGAATTTGTAATTACCTCCATCATCTGCATGAGTCACTTGCTTATCTCCTTTGTAGAAAAGTTGGACTAAAACGCGCTTTACTCCTCCAAATGGATACTTTTCAGCAGGGTCTTCCATCCATACCCTGCCAAATATTGTAGATACATCCTCTCTTTTTTGGCATTCAAGTCGTTTACCTTCTCCAACCATCATTGGTTCCCAACCGTCATTACAGCAGCAGTTCCTTCCTAGCTGTTGGTCCATATCACAAGTTACATCAAGAATGTTTTTTGAGTTTGGTTTGCAGGTATCCTTATGAGCTTGCATTGCACCATCTCCACAAGCCAACTTATCCATCTCTTCTTTTGTTAGTGCTGGTTTGTTGAAATCCTGAAGGCCTCTTGTGGGGCAATTTTGAGGCATTATCACTCTTCCTTCAGAATTGACTTGCAGACCCCAGACATAACCTGTTTCTGTTTCACACCAACATCTGCCTTGAGGACCATCCATTGATATTTGATACCTGCTTCGGGGTTCTGGCCATATCCAATTTTCGTTTGGCATTACTGCATAGGTATGATCATATTTGGAACATTGTTTACTGCAATATGCTTTGTCTGTTGAATTTATGCTATTGTTCAGAATTAATCCGTTAGTGTTAGGAATTATAGTTAGAATGAATAAGAAAATTATCAGAACAGATGGTGTGGTGTTCATTAGGGTCATTGACTTCATCTGATGCCTTGAATGGTCCCTGGATTAATAAATATTTCCATACATTTTCTTTTTCAAACACCTCCGTTTATATTCTTCAATATATCTATTTCAACACACTGGTTAAAACAGAACAATCTTTATATAATTCAGAACACTTTGAAGTAGCAACAATTCGGGATGAGTGTTATTTTTAGTATTTTCATATATAAAGAGGTGGGGGCGTTAGCATGAAAAAGGTAATATTATTGTTAGTTGGATTGTTTATTCTCTTAGTTAGTCAGGTAGCTGCATCAAATTATTATGATTCTAGAGACTCGCGTTATCAATACCATTTTCCTAATCGTGATGACGGCGACAGAGTCTATGTGACCAATAATTATTACAATTATGGTGGTTATGGTGGCCAGAACAGTTACAGCGGCGGATATTATCCTGTGAATTATGGTCCTAGATATGTTGCAATCAATTATTATGACACATATGATTACCGATTTGTAGATCGCAGCAGATATCAGAGGCAAGTCTAT
>JAHJEM010000053.1 GCA_018825425.1 Nanobdellota archaeon
CATATAGAATATATGTTCGCAGAACTTACAAAGGTACTTGAAGAATTAGGTATATCTTTCTATGGAGAGTCAATAGAGGAATATGGTGAGGGATTGAACAGCAAGGTGTACATTGCGAATTCCTCTGTAGGGAAGCTCATAATTCATATAGTTAACTGCACTAGCGAGCACGACTTGCAGAAGATAGATAAAAAAATTAGGCTTGTGGGCGCTAAACTTCAGGAACAGAATGCTATTCCAACCGCACAAATTATTACTGCTGGAAGATTGGCAGAAGGACAAGTATTCTTGGCACAAAAATTTATTGATGGAACGCCCTTGGGTAAACGCGACATAGTGAAGGGCAAAATTATTGATACTTATAATGTAAAAAAGCCAGAGAAATATATCGTGCAATGGGCTCAAGTCATTCTAAAGATTCACTCAATAAAGTGTGAGCGTTTTGGTTATATTGACGTTAATATTGATGCGAATTCAGAGCCTTTGACAGGAAAATATCATAGTTGGTTTGAATATTTAGAAACAGAAGCCAAAAGGTGGCTTGAGACCCTTAGGACGGCAGAGCACCTTGGTGAAAAATATATTACAAATCATCAATTTGGGCAATTCAAATTGGCTATTAACAGTTTGCTCCAAAAGAATGAGCTCTTATTTGACATCAAACAAGGTAGTTTGCTTCATTGGGATATTGTCAATCCTTCTAATGTTCTTATTAAGAGAGGAAAAATCTCCGGAATTATTGATTTTGAGTGGTGTGCAATTGGTGATCCACTATGGGATTTGGTCTTTTCAGAGAGCAGGCTGCAAGCCAAATACTCAGAATTATCTGGGATTGATACAGAGACAATAAGAAAAAAGCTTCTTCTTTACCATCCTTTGTGGTTCCTATGGGGAACAAACACTCATTTGCACAGGCCAGAGATATTGAATGTCTGTTTGAATGAGTTTATTACTGGAATGGAAAAGGCTAGAAATGCGGGTATGTTTTGAAGTCAATACTTATGCTATTCCTTTCACTTTTCCATCACATTTATAAACAAAACCTGATTTTCAGAGGTTATTCTTGGAATGTGGGCGTAGCTTGCCTGAACCGGGAATCAGTCAAATTTGACTGGTAAATTAATAATGGAGGCTTGAAAAATGGGTTATTTAAAGTATGTACGGGATTTATGGAAGAAACCAAAAGAGAACCTAGGTGATCTTTGGCAAGAGAGACTTATTCTTTGGAGACGTGAACCGAGTACGGTTCGTATTCCAAGACCGACAAGAATTGATAGGGCAAGGTCCCTTGGATATGTTGCAAAAGATGGCTTTGTTATTGTTCGCCAGCGATTGAAACGTGGCGGAAAACAAAGACCAAATATCCAGAAAGGAAGGCGTTCCAAACATTCAACCCAAAGACTAACTCTGAAAATTAGTTATCAAAGAATTGCAGAAGAAAGGGCAAATAAGAAATATCCGAACTGCGAGGTTCTGAACAGCTATTGGGTAGCAGAAGACGGAATCTATGCATGGTATGAAGTTATATTGGTAGACCGTGATCATCCTGCAATCCTAAGTGACCCTAGACTTGGTTGGATCAAAGGGCAAAGGAATAGGGTTGGTAGAGGTCTTACAAGTTCTGGTAAGAAAGCACGAGGCCTTAGAAATAAGGGAAAGGGTGCTGAGAAAGCCAGGCCAAGTAGAGCTGCACAAGGAAGGAAGTAGTCAGATCCAAATATCTCAACTTAGAGATATACTTGAGGAACTAAATAATGAAAAATCAAAGATTTTTCAAACTTTGCACAAGTGCAAAGTAATCAATATTAATTGTTAGTTCCTCTGGACCAAAGCAAAGGCTAAAATTGTTTGAAAATTTAGTGCCTTTGCTATATATCACGAATGAATTTAGATAACAAAAATTTGGCTAATCATTGATTAATTCGCCCTAACCCCTACTTGAAAGTTGGGGTTTTAACGGGCTCATATTATAGTTTAGCCAAATTTTGGAAGTTGCAAAATTCTTGATTTTGCAAGTGTTTCGAACTTGTTCGAAACAATTAAAAATCTCGCTCTAAAGAGCGGGGTAATAATCCCATAAAAATCTCGCAATCGAAAGCGAGATTTTTAATATAGTGAGAACATATTATCTATCAACAAACAGCATGTGCTTCTCTTTTCCAAGAATCTCAGCAATAATTCTTTTTACGACTATCTTTTCTGGATCAGGAAGTAATTTCACCCTTTTCTTAACATCTGCGAAACTCTTGAAAGGATTCCCTTTTCGCTCTTCGACAATTTCCCACATATGTTTCTTTCCAACTCCTGGAAGCAGTTCTATTGCGTGCATTCTTGTGCTTAATGGTTGGGCAACATTGAAGAATTCTACAAACTTGGTTTCATGTTTTTTGACGAGTTGTATGATTACATGACTTAATTCTTGTTTTGCAGTCTGGGTCAGTTTGGAGGGTTCAATCTTACCATTTATATGGTGGATTTGTTCTCTCTTTTCTTCGCCAATGTATACTTCATCGTAGGGCTGAAGAAATATTCCTTTTTTTGGAACAAGTTCTAACAAGGTGAAGTTTTCTATACCTATAGCTTGTACTATTGCAGTCTTCTGATGGATTGGTCTTGTGTCAAAAGGGTAGCCGTTTGGCAAGAAATCAAGTACTATAGCTTGCTCTTCCTTTTTTCTCATGGTGGTCCCCCTACTAAAATCTCCTTCGATATGACAATGTATGCAAACCAGTATTTAAACTTTGCGAAAAATACCCTGCGAAAAATTTTGTATTGGCTCTACGAGTAGATGCATTATTATTTGGAAATAGCGCTTGCGATACTTGCAATAGGGTTTAATGCCCCGACCTTTATTAGGGTAGCCTGATTATCGTAGAATTTTTGTTATAAGACAACATAAAAGGCAAACTTTTTAAGTGAACTCTGCCCTTAAATGAAATTGAGGTGAGTACTTAGTGAAGAAAGGCCAAGCAGCATTGGAATTCTTGATAACCTATGGTTGGGCCATAGTCACAGTTCTGGTTGCGCTTGGCGCTCTTGCATACTATCAGGTTCTAACTCCTGGAGATGTGCTTCCCAGTACTTGCCAAGTGAGTCCTGGTTTTGGATGCAAGAATTATAAAGCAACAGAGAAGACCATTGAATTCACGCTTCTTAATGGGATGGTTGGTACTATAAAGCCAGTTAAGATAACATTTCGGGGAGATGTGGAGTATTGCAGTAATTTTGATGACTCTCTATATGAGGATCTATGTACAGGTCAGAATCAAGAGAGTTGCGTAATTTTAGGGCAACATGAGTGGATTGCTGATGATGAATTTTGCGATGATGGTGAATGTAGTATTACAGTCCAGAGGCCAGCTCAAATTGGCCATGAAATTGTCCATGTCATGTTTATGAACTGCAATATTGACGGAGATGTTATGAAAGATAGGGTCAATGTCGAGCTTGAAATCGAGTATGATCAGGAAGGAGAAAGTGTTCAGCATTCAGCTGATGGAAAGCTTTCTTTGAAGATTGAAAAATTGAATTAGCAATTTTTCCTAATAGTAAACTTTAAAAGTAAGTTCGTTTGCATTTCTTTTGATGATAATTACAATCGACGGAACACCTGGCTCCGGAAAGAATTCTATTGGAGAGAAATTGGAAAAAGTATTGGGATATAAGTTCTATTCTATGGGTGACCTCATGAGGCACATGGCTACAAGGAAAGGCATAACCCTTGTGGATCTGAATAGGCAGAGAGACAAAGGACCTACAATCGACAAAGATGTGGATGATTATCAAAGAGAATTAGGAAAGGAAGAGGATAACTTTGTGATAACAGGCAGGACAAGCTATCACTTCATTCCTCATGCACTTAAAGTATTCTTAAAAGCAGATTATAACGTGGCTGCGTCAAGAATCTGGCCAGATCTACAAAAAAATGAGAGGAATGAAGGCAACTTTCACACTGAAAAGGATCTAGAGAATGGTCTGAAAAAACGCAATGAAGGTGACAGGAAAAGATATCTGAAATATTATAAGCTTGACGTCAACGATTCTGCAAATTATGATTTTGCTCTGAATACCTCGAACCTGGATAAGAAACAAGTATATGATCTAGTTCTAGAATTTGTCAAGAAAGCAGGTAAAGTACGTGTCAGGTGATTTTTTCTCGCAACAAAAACTTTTTAAGTAGGTAGTCTCAGGAATAGGACTGAGGTGAGTACTTAGTGAAAAAAGGCCAAGCAGCAATGGAATTCTTAATCACTTACGGCTGGGCCATAGTGGTGGTATTGGTTGCGCTTGGTGGTCTTGCTTATATGAATGTTCTAAATCCTGATAATCTTGTTCCTAGTTCTTGTGTACTTGGTCCTGGATTCGGTTGCTATAATTACAAGGCAACTGGAAGGACAATGGAATTGACTGTAAAGAACGGCATGGTTGATCATATGATTCCGGTAAAATTCAGGTTTTCCGGGGATGTATCAAAATGTCATTTGGAGTTTAGCCAAACTGTTACAGATCCTAATAAGGAATATGGGTATTGCATTGCAACTAATGAAGCAAGTTGTGTTAGGCTTCCTGGTGCAGATGGATGGGAAACTGCTGACGCAATCTGTGATGATGATGGGTATTGTTCCATTGATGTAACTCAAGAGGTAGATGGTGGAAAAGATATAATACATGTGGTTTTTAGGGGTTGTGAAGAGCATGATGGTAGCCCTCTATCTGGTATGCAAGAGATTGATATTGAGGTTATTTACCAATTCACAGATGAAAATATACAACATACATTAGATGGCAAGGCCGTACTAAAGGTAGAAAAATAGATTTTGCAGAAAACTTTATAAACATCAATGAGGAAAAAAGAAGTATACGAGGTGAATCTTATGAGAAAAAGAGGTTCTTTAAGTTTAAGCGTAAACGCAATTGTGGTATTTATCCTGGCATTTTCCATGCTCGGAGTAGGATTGTTCTTGATAAATCAGATCCGTACCAACATGGCAGAAGGAACAACTGGAGCATTTGATATAAATGAACTCAGGAATCCGCCGACTTCTGATAGGCCCTTAGTTGTGCCGGAGACAGTGTCTGTAAAAATCGGCGGCAAAGTGAATCAAGATATTGGTTTTTATGCCAATAAAGAGCCAGTGCAGAATATTTTCTTTGAGATATTAGACTGCAATGATGGAGGTACCCTTGTTCCGCCAGCATTACAACCTAAAATAATAGGTGGTGGGTTAAATGTTGATTTGGGAGAAGCAAAAGGATTCAAAGTATTGATATCAACAGAGCGGGATGACAATGGTCTGCAAGTGGGAAATACCTATGTTTGCAAGCTACGTGCTTGTAGCGGTGGTTCTTGTTCAGGCACTGGAAATCCAATCGAAACTGCAACATTCTACCTATCAGTCCATTCATAGAGGTGATTATCATGAAAAAACATTTATCCAAAGAAGAAGAATTCCAGATTATGAAGCTTGTCTTGGACAAGTTCTTGTGGCTAGGAGTTGGAATCATGGCTTATGGATTCTATAAGATCATAGCTCTATCCAGTGATCTTAGCTATGGTTTTAGCATTATGCTAGCAGGAGCAGTAATCCTTGTAATCTTTATGGTGCTTCTGATCAAGGAATACAACTTCATGAAGTAAAAATGATGAGTAACAAGAAAGGATTTGAGCTTGCGTTAAATATGCTTGTTACAATCATTCTCATGATTGTGATTATTGGTGTAGGATTCACTATGTTCTTCAATCTGAGAAGCGGCATCCAAGAAGTAGATGAGAATGTCGCAGCAGACATCCAGAGGATGATCGAGCAGGAGATGGCAAACGCAGGAACAGGGGTTGTTGTTCCGTTTACCCTGAAAGAATCCAAGAGAGGGAAGAAAATAGGATTTCCCATAGGAATTGAGAACATCTTTGATAATGATCATGAATTCGCCATTCTGGTTGATCCTAAAGATGCGGGGAATAGAAAACCGAGTGTAGTTGATATTGGTCTAGATGAAATAATTGTCGGTGCACATGATAGGGTGTTTAAGATGATAAACATAGATGTTCCTAAGAATGCAGAACCTGGGCAATATGGATTCCTGATTGCAGTGTGCTATGACGATGATGATACTGATGTGCATCGGGTTTCACCTTGTAGTGATACATCGCCTTTCTCAACAAATTATAATAGTTACATGCCTCCAAAACAGATGGTCTATGTTGTTGTGAAATAACCCTTGTTAAGGTATGATATCTGTCCTAAACTGATTCCAGAGTCTCCTGGAGGGACATTCTTTGGCAACAAGACCTTTCTTGCCTTGAGCCAATTGCCCATTATATTGTTTGAGGCACAACCTCCGCTAAACACTATCCACTTCTTTTGAGCTTTTGCAATAGAATACAATCCTTGCGCAAGGTAGGTTTGGGCAGTTGCAGCTAACATGTGTCTATCTTTGTCAAGGTTTTCATAAATGTGTTTAATCAAGGGAGTTGTCTGTACTATACTGAACTCTTTGGACTTATTTATCACAGGATCAAGCTTAGTTGAATTGCTGCTCTTTTGCTCCAGGATAATTGCAGGTTCTGCATCCTGTGTCTCTTGATTGCAGAAACCCAGAAGGTAACATAATGCATCCAATATCCTGCCTGTACTTGTGGTCTTGATTGTATTGAAATTCCCTTCCAATTGAGAAAGCAGTATAGAAATCTCTTCTTGACTCATGAAATTTTCCATGTATTCTGAAACATCATTCTTTTCAAGAAAGGTTCCGAGCAGGCTTAGTAAGAATCGTTCTGGTTTGAATGCGCTTGCATCCCTGCCCAAAAGCGCGTGTTCTTGCAAACTGCCGATGCGATTGCAATTACAGAATAATTCTCCTCCCCACGCATTCTCATCACTTCCGTATCCATATCCATCACACACAATAGCGCAGAAATCCTTTAATTCATGATCCAAAGCTCCAGAATATGCGTGAGCAAGGTGATGTTGTACAAAAATAAGCTCTGCATCATACTTTTTGGCCAATTGTTTTGCTAATTTGTGGCTCATAAATCCTGGATTGAGATCGCATAACACATAGTCAACCCTTCCAAGCTTGAGAACCTCTTCTTTCCAATTCTCATAGTTCTCAACCAGCTCAAGATTTCCAAATCCGTCCCAGAATTTGATTTTACTGCTGGTCTGAAACGCAATTGAGCCTTGTGCATCCGCACCAAGGGATAGAACCCTCTTTCCTTTGAGCCTGGTCCTCCTTTTTTGGGTGAATTCTTGCATTGGAATGATGTTTGGGATTGATGTTTATATGGTTTTAGATTTTCCCATTTTAAACAAATATTTATATTATCAACAAGCTTAACACTCCCATGAAGATATATGTTTTCGGAAACGAGTTCCTAGAAGAGGATAATCTTGCCATTAAACTGGCTAAATCATTGCCATATGACTTTGTTTTCTGTGATGATCCGTATGAGATATTGGATTTGAAGGAGGTTGTGATCATGGATGTTGTCCAAGGTCTTAAAAAGGTGGAAATCATAGATGATATTAGTAGATTAGATAGCAATAAGATGTATTCTTTGCATGACTTTGACCTTAGCTACATTCTTCAGCTTCAAAAAAGCTTGGGAAAGTTGGGAAAAGTCAAGATTATTGGGGTTCCTCAAGATGGGACTGTAGAAAGTTTGCTTGAAGAATTGCGACACGTAATCGAGAGCCTAAAACAGCAAACTATTTAAATAAAGCTCCATAGAAATAATATATCAAAATACTGAGGTGATCAAATGTCATTTGTATTGAGTTTAAAACGAGCTTTTCGAATGTTCAAATTGGATGAGAAAGCTATGATAGAGCTCTCAAAAGAAAATCATGCTAGCTGGTATGGTCTTCTGATAATTGCCATTGCTGGTGTCTGTTTTGGACTAAGCTTGATATTCGTGGATACTACCTTGAGCATACTGACTGTGATCGGAGCGCCGATACTGATGATCATCACATCATTCATAGGTATCGCTGTCCTGTTCATATTATCCAAGCTGCTTGGTGGGAAAGGTAATTTTCATAATTTTTATAGGGCTTATTCCCATATGTATGTGTTTAATTGGATTGCGATAATCCCTTGGATCGGTCCATTCCTAAGCAGTCTAGTGGGTGTGTGGCAGGTAATAATGGCAATATATATTACCAAAGCTACTCAAAAGCTTACAATGGGAAAAGCAGCAATTGTTGTTCTAGTACCGGTATTTGTGCTTCTATTGCTAGCTGTATTTACATCACTTGTGGTTGCATTGACTTTGTTTTTAAAATATTCATATACCTTGGTTCAACCAGGAGTATAGTGAGGTAAAAAATGAAAAGAATATTGATTTCAATGGGAATTATAATGGCATTGATGCTGTTCGTGGCGTGTAAGGGATCTGAAGAATCCACAGTAATTGTATCTTCTTGCGAGGAATTCTGTGCAGGTGAAGCGCATACTGATTGTGATGGTCAAGCTGATATAACAGGCACGTACCCTGATTGTGAATGTGGTTGGGTATGTAATGAAGCATCTGGAGATGGAGCAACTGGAGATGACAGTGTAGATGATACTGCAGATGCATCCGGTGGAGAACCTACTGTAGATGATTACAAAGTATCCACCCCTGATGGCAAATTCTGGGTCAGAGTTGGAGAAGACAACATGATCGAGAATGGAAAAGTTATCTATTTTGCAGGTGATGAGGAGATTATTGCTGACAAGGTAATTCTTGGTGGATCTGGAGTGGCTGACTTGGAAAGAGCTGAAGTATGGCTCAAGAAAGGATTCGGCGAGTCCAAACTTAAGGCATGGATGCATCTCAATGAAGAGGGTGCTGATATGCTGTATGATGCATCTCTTAGATCTGGAGATTCAGGAACCTTGACATTCAAGCTCTTCAAACCAGGCGATGTTGAAATTAAGAACGAGTTAAGCATCAAGATAGCGCCAGAATAGATTATTTTTTTCTTTTTATTCTCTTTTTTTATCCTTTTCTAGAATTGCTATACTTTCTTTATTAGAAGGCATACATTGGTCCCGCCAAATCCAAAGCTATTTGACATAGCATATTGGATATTTGCAGGTCTTGCCTCATTCGGGACATAATCAAGATCGCATTCAGGATCAGGGTTCTCATAATTGATGGTTGGATGGACAAAACCCCCGCGCATACAAGCAATTGTTGCAGCTAATTCAGTACCTGCAGACACACCAAGTCCGTGACCTGCCATACTTTTAGTGCTACTAACCATTAACTTGTCTGCATGAGGCCCAAATACATTTCTTATCACCATAGTTTCATTCCTGTCATTTGGTGGTGTACTTGTACCATGAGCATTGATGTAGTCTACTAGAGTTGGGCTAATCTGATTCATTCCCAAAGCAAAATGCATTGCGTTAGAAGGTCCCTCAATATTTGGAGCAGTGATGTGTCCTGCGTCTCCAGTTGTTCCATAACCTATAACTTCTGCCAGGATTTCTGCACCTCTGGCTTTTGCATGCCTGTACGTTTCCATTACAAAACAACAACTGCCTTCAGCTTGGACAAATCCATCTCTAAGTGCATCAAAAGGCCTGGATGCACGTGTCGGATCATCATTATATTTTTTTGTTGTGGCCATCATAGTTCCAAATGAAGAGACAACAGACGGGGTCAGACATGCTTCTACTCCCTCCACCATAATTACTTCTAGTGGGACATTATGTGGAGCTTTATGGATTATATGATCTGTCAGAAGAGTTTCGTATGCATCGCCCAGTGCATGTCCTACTGACGAACAAGCACTACTTTCAGAACGTTGCTTTCCCTTTATTCCATACTTCTCAGAAGTATAATACACAAGTTCAGTGGGCATGGTGTTTGTAACTGCAAAAGGGCTAGTCTTGCCGCGAGCAGATGCTCCGCCTTCTAAGGTTGGGCGAAAGTCCTCATCATGCTTTACACCACCCATACCTGTTCCAAGATAGATTCCCACACTGTATGGATTAAGTTTGGACATGTCAAGGCCGGATTGCTCCCATGCTTCAATAGCAGAAGGTAATCCTAGCTGAGTACAAATTCCAATTCGACGCAACTCTTTTTTGCTAAAATGTTCTTCTGGCTTGAAATCTGTGCATTCTCCTGCAATCTGTACCTCAATATTAGGATAATCATCCGGATTATATCTGGAAATTCTTCCAATACCTGATTTTCCATCCTTTAAGCTTTGAGTAAAAGCAGGAATACCTACGCCAATAGGACTCACAATACCCATCCCAGTAATTACGACTCGAAATTCATCTCCCTTGTCCATATGGTTCTAGGAAATGGGCTTATATAATATAAACCTTGCGTTTGCCATTTGTTTGGAATATCCCCTCGCCTGCGATGATTTGCTTGTATTAAATATATTACCTGGTATTCCAAACTTTAAAAATGCCAAATAAATTAATACCTCGTCCCTTTTTGGCGATTGGGATTTTTATTTTCCCAAAAGGCTATCAATCTTGGTTTTAAAAACGTCTTTTGCAGAACCGCCAACAACGCGTTCAGTCTCTTCGCCGCCTTTAAAAAGTACAAAGCAAGGTATGCTCTGGATGCCATATTTTTGGGCTAATTCGCCATCTGACTCAGTTGAGACCTTTCCAAACTTGAGTTTGCCCTCATAATCTGCGCTAACCTCATCAAATATAGGTCCCATCATCTGGCATGGACCACACCATGATGCAAAGAAATCCACTAGGACGGGAACCTCTGATTTAAGTACTTCTGCTTCAAAATTATCCTTAGTTAGTTCAATAACTGCCATGTTTATCACCAATTCTTGAGAGGAGTGGGACTTTTAAAAAGGTTGCGCTTGTTGATTATAGGTTAAGACCGGGAAAAATTTATATAGGAAATGAGCATTCTTTATTGTTATGAGAAAGACAATTGTTCATATTCTTGAGAATTCTCTTATTGATATTGCAACTTGTTGTTAGAGCATTGCGCTCGACACTATTCTTTTATACTTTTGCGGAGGTGGCCCAGCGGCTACGGCGGTCGCCTGCAGAGCGACTTTTCGGGGGTTCAAGTCCCTCCCTCCGCTTAATAAAATGAGAGGTTGAGCGAACGAAAGTGAGCGAGCGCCTCACGGTTTTTGGGTCCTATCCTTTTTCTAAAAGGATAGGTGGGAGTCATCTCCCTCCGCTGATTATATTATTAGTTATATTCAATATCAACAAAAAGCTTATTAATACAAACATGATTTTGTGATGTATATGGCAAATAAAAATACTGAAATTCAATTCATGAACACTCTTGGCAGGAAGAAAGAGGTATTCAAGCCTATTAAAGAGGGTCATGTAGGCATGTATTCATGTGGGTTGACTGTCTATTACTATCCGCATATAGGAAATCTAAGGGTATATGTGTTTGCAGATACTTTGAAGCGGATGTTCTTATTCAACAAATACACTGTCAAACATGTTATCAATATCACAGATGTTGGGCATCTCACCAGTGATGAGGATGAAGGAGAGGATAAGGTCTCAAAAGAGGCCAAGAAAGAGGGAAAGACTGCACTTGAGATTTCAGAGCATTACACCAACGCATTCATGGATGACTTGGATGCTATGAACATACTTAGACCAGAGCACATGCCAAAGGCGACTGAACATATCAAGGATATGATCGATCTCAACAAGCGACTTGAGAAGAATGGTTTTACTTATGTATCAGATGGAAACCTTTATTTTGACACTACAAAATACAAGGATTACGGCAAACTTGCCAAGTTGAACCTTGATGAAGATGCAGCCAAGAGTAGGACTGGTAAGGATCCTGCAAAGCACAATTATTTTGATTTTGCTCTGTGGCTCACTAATCACAAATACAAGAATCATGAGATGATCTGGGATAGCCCTTGGGGTAAAGGTTTCCCTGGTTGGCATATTGAGTGTTCAGCAATGTCTTCAAAATATCTCGGAGAGCAGTTTGATATCCATACAGGTGGAATTGATCTTATTCCGGTTCATCATGTCAATGAGATTGCCCAGAGCGAAGCAGCATTCGGGCATAATTGGGTAAACTATTGGCTTCATTCTGATTGGCTGGTCATTGGCAACGATGAGAAGATGTCCAAGTCTGTTGGTATGTAATCAGGCTCAAAAACCTAGAAAGTGCTGGCTTTTCTGCCATGGAGTTTAGGTATTACCTTCTTCAGACGCATTATCGAAAAAAGGTTCCTTTTTCCAAGGAAAATCTGGGCCATGCAAAGAATGCATTCAAGAAGCTCAAGAACAAGGTATTTGAGTTAAAAGACATCAAGGATGAGATTGAGAAGATCAAGGTTGATGAATATATTGAGAAATTCAGAAAAGAAATCAATGACGACCTGAATATCCCAAATGCTCTTGCACTCATGTGGAATATGCTTGATTCAAAGATTAATGCATCAACCAAGATTGCCATCCTAAAAGAATTTGATAATGTTTTTGGACTGAGGATTCTTGAATTTGAAGACGAAAAGATTCCTATTGAAATCCTTAACCTCAAAGAAAAGAGGGATACTGCAAGAAGAGGCAAGGATTGGAAGAAAGCAGATGAATTACGGGATATTCTCTTAGAAAAAGGATATGAAGTGAGAGATGACAAGGACGGTAGTTTGTTGAAGAAGCTTTGATTGTAGTAAAATGCATATTCTTGCTAATACTCAATAAATAGTCTGAGAATTTATTATGAACTTTTTTGGATGAAATCTTCAATGAGTGTATTCACTTTTTTAATCATCTCGTCATTTAATCTATAGTCATGTTCAGATTCAAGCATGATAAATTGTTTTGGTTCTGCTGATAGTTCGCATGCTTGTTTAATCTTCATTGGGTCAACCAAAACATCTTTGCTGCCTGCTATGAATAATTTAGGTTTATTACAAATTTTCAAATCAGGTATCATATCATATTGTTGTGAATCTTCAACAAATGCAAATGACAATTTAAATGATTTTTCTCTCTCAGCATATTCTTTTGGAGTGTCTCTTTTAGATATGTGAAATCCATCTTCTTTCCATCCGCCATCAATAAATGCTTTGGTCTTATAAGACGCCCTGCCCATTATACTAATGAATGCTTCCACTTCATTAATTCTCGTCCCTGCAAGAATCGCCATACTTCCCCCTCTACTGTGTCCTACAAGTAAAGTTGGCTTATTGCCATAATACTCAATTACCTCTTTGACTGCTTTAAGATAATTTGTTGTTGAATATATTGAAATATCTCCTTCGCTCTCCCAAGTTCCTGGAGGGTCAAAAGATAGTGCAAAATATCCTTTGGTAGCTAAGAAATCGACGTGACTTCGCATATGTGGATAATCTTTTGTGTCTGATCTGCCAGGCAATATAATCGCCAATTTATTTGATTGAGGAGAACCTTTTTGGTAAGTAGCTAGTTTGAAATTATTTGTCGTGATAAGCTTGGTTGTTTTTAGCATATGATTTATGTATTTAGTTTGGTTTATATAATTTCTCACTAAACCATTTTTAAAGTTTAATATTATTCGTTTAGTTGAATTTCTTGTTGTGTCCCAGCGAAACCTTTAAAAATCCCTTTCAACCTATTCTATAAAAGAGGGTTGGTATGTCGAATTACGTGTTACAAAAAGAGGAGTTTTCAGCATTTTTTTCTCAGGTGAGTGAAAACTATGACTTCATCGCACCAATCAAAGGAAAAGAGACCAGTTTTGAGAAAGTTACCAACGATGACATGTTAAATCTTATTGAGTGGGATGAACTACCCCTTTTTCCGATTAAACATTTTTTCCAGCCAAAGGATGAGCCCATATTCAAATATGATAAGACAACTGCAAAGGATGTAAATTCTAAGCCAAGAAAGACAGTATTATTTGGATTGCGCCTGTGTGATCTCAATGCAATTCACCATCGGGACATGGCACTTATGAATGAAGATTTTACTGATCCTTTCTACAAGGAAAGAAGAGAAAATTCAATCCTCATCGGACTACATTGCAAGAAAGGAGATGAATATTGTTTCTGTGGAGATATGGACCTGCATGATTTCTTTGACCTTATGTTGTATGAACATGATGAATGTTTCATTATTGAGACAAAAACTGACAAGGGTCTTAAATTTGCCAAGAAGATTACTGCTCTTGACAGGACAGACAAGGCAATCCACGCAAACGATAGAATTACTGAGAATAACACGCGAATTGACAAGGAAAAAATGAACAAGATAGCTGATTTCTTCACAAGCGAGAAATGGGAAGAAGGAAGCAAGCTCTGCTTGTCGTGTACAGCTTGTAATATGCTCTGTCCTTCGTGCTACTGTTTTGAGTTTACAGATGAGCCTGAGCTCGTACTTCTGCACAAAGGGCAGAGGATGCGGAACATAAGTTCTTGCCAGCTCAAATGTTTCACGAGAGTCGCAGGGGATTTTGTATTCAGAAAAGAAAAGAATGATCGTTTCAAGCACAGGATATATCATCAGCTTCAATACTTCAAGGAAAAACATGGAGTCACCCTGTGTGTTGGCTGCGGTAGGTGCATCAGAGGTTGCCCAAAGAGAATCGATTGGGTGGATATACTAAATAAAATGTAGAATTAAAATGGCTAAAGACAATATATACGTTCCAACTCCTGCAAAGATAATAGATTATGTAATTGAAAGTGGAGATACTTTCTCCATCAAGTTAGATGTAAAGATGGAACACGACCCTGGTCAATTCGTTATGTGTTCAATTCCTGGAATTGGAGAGAGTGCAATCAGCATATGTTCTTTCTCGAGGGATTACCTAGAACTTAATATTAGAGAGGTTGGAAATGTCACAAATGCTATCTCAAGATTAAAAAAAGACGACAGCTTACTGATAAGAGGTCCATATGGTCATGGTTATCCTATGGACGATTTCAAGGATAATAGCATTGTAATAATTGGAGGTGGATCTGGTGTGGCTCCGCTTAAAGGCATAATTGAGTACGTAGATACTCGCCGATCTGATTTTAAGTATATTGATATTTTCATAGGATATAGGACTCCAGAAGATATCTTGTTCAAGAAACAGCTCAAGTCATGGAAAACCAATCACAAGGTTCATTTGAGTGTTGATAAGAATCCAAATAAGACCAAATTTGATGGTAAGGTTGGATTTGTAACAGAGTTATTGAAACAATCAGATTTTGATAACAAAGGACGGATTGCTGTAATTTGTGGTCCTCCAATCATGATCAAGTTTGTGGTAGGGATCCTTAAGGATAAAGGATTCAATGAGGATCAGATATTTGTGAGTGCTGAACGGATGATGCAATGCGGTGTGGGTTTTTGCGGTCATTGTATGATCAATGGTAAGTATTGTTGTAAAGATGGACCTGTATTCAGGTATGATGAGATTAAGGACCTACCAGAGAAATAATCACAAAGAAATAATAGATTTAAATTCAACAAAAAGGATACTAATTCAAAATGAAACCAAAAGTCGGAGTGTTTGGAGCAAGCGGGTGTGCAGGATGCATGCTCAGCATACCATTCTTAGAAGATGAAATACTCGATATCATTGGTCAAGTCAATCTCCTATCATTCTCTTTGATTAAAGGCAGAAATATCAATGATGAATTTGATCTGGTATTCTTCGAGGGTGTGATATGTCACAATGATGATCTGGAGGTCCTAAGGAAAGTCAGGGAGAAGACAAAAATATTGGTTGCTTTCGGGTCATGTGCATGTACAGGTGGTATCCCTGCAACAAGAAACTTTGTTGATGAGAGCAAGTTCAATCATCTTAGGCACAAGAAGATGGATTTCATCGCAGATAGAGAACCTATGCCAATTGATCATTACGTTGATGTTGAATATCATCTTCCTGGATGTCCTCCCTCCCAACCAGAGATAGTAAGATTTCTAAAGCAAGTACTTCTAGGAAAAGATTTCAGACCATTTGACAAACCAGTGTGCTATGAATGCAAGCTAAATAGAAACAGATGTCTTTTAGAAGATGGCAAAATCTGCTTTGGTACTCTAACCCAAGGAGGTTGTGATGCAATCTGTCCCAATGGTGGATATGAATGTTGGGGTTGTCGTGGTCCTGCACAAGATGTCAATATTGAAGAAGTGTATACCCTCTTTAAAGATAAGGGTATTCCAGAGGAACAGGTCAGAAACAGGGTCACGACTTTTATGGGTATGCGGATGAAAGAGCATGATAAGACCTTGAAATTATTGAGACAGGATCAGACAAAAAAACAAGAGACAAAGCAAGAGGCAAAGTAACTAACAAAAATGACTAATACAATCAAACTGAATCACATATGCAAAATTGAGGGCCATGCTAGTCTTACCCTTGGTATTGAAGGAAAGAAAGTAACAACGTGTCAACTCCATGCAATAGAAGGGTCAAGATATTTTGAAGGTCTTTTATTAGGCCGACAATTTGTAGAGGCGCACGAAATAAGTTCAAGAATATGTGGTATCTGTTCTTGCGGACATAATATTGCTGCAATCCAGGCTCAGGAAAGAGCTCTAGGAATCCAGCCAACTGAGCAGACAAAACTTCTTCGAGAAATTCTAACACTCGGAGAACGAATCCGAAGTCATGCAACTCACCTATATTTTCTTGCACTGCCAGATTACTTGGGATATGAGAGTGCAATAGCCATGACTGCAAAGTTCAAGAATGAAGTGGCAGCCGCGCTTAAGCTTGTAAAACTAGGAAATGATATGGTCAGAATAGTCGGTGGGCGGGTTATGCATCAGATTTCCTGTACAGTAGGAGGCATGCTAAAGATACCTTCAAAAGCAGATATGCTTGAGCTTCGAAAACAGACTATGGATTGTTTTCCAGATGCTGAAGCCACACTCAAGTTATTCTTTGGTTTGCAATATCCTGATTTCAAAAATGAATCTGAATACTTCTGTTTGCAAGAGGATAATAATTATGCAATGCACTCTGGGAGAATTGTGAGCAAAAGCCATACATTTGAACAAGAGAAATACCATGATTTTATCAAGGAATATCAAGAGGATTATGCCACATCAAACTTTGCAGTGAAAGCTGACAAGCCTTATATGGTGGGTTCACTTGCAAGAGTCAATAATAATTTTAATCTACTTACAGAGCGAGCAAAGAAGATGGTTGCTGATAGTCCATATACCTTTCCAAGTTTCAATCCATTCCATAACAACCTGGCGCAAGCAATAGAACTTGTGGATGCATTGGACAGGACAATTAATGTTATCAAGAAGCTTGACCTAAAAGAAGAGAAAGTGATCCAGCCTGATTTCAAGCAAGAGATGCATGGGATATCTGCAGTTGAAGTTCCACGAGGAACCCTTTGGCATGAATACAAATGTAATGAGAAAGGAGAGATCACTTTTGCAAACATTGTCACACCAACTTGTCAGAATCTGCGGAATATGGAAAAGGATATTCGGGCTTATGTTGAACAAGTGGTTGATTTGCCGAGGGAGAAATTGGTTCTAGAAGTTGAAAAACTCATTCGCGCATATGATCCTTGTTTCTCATGTAGTACACACTTCTTGAAGGTTAAGTGGGTCAAATAAATGAGTAGATAAATATTCTATAGATCCTGCCAGTATTCTTCAACCATTGCTTTGGCTTGATTATATGCTGCAAGATCTGCTGCAGGACAGATTCCAACAAGTGGCTCATCTTTTTCAAGAAGTGGTCTTCCACTAAAGTATATTCCCACAACTGTCCCTGCAATTCCAGAGCAGATAGTGTCTTCCATCTTCATTGCTACTTTCCTTACAAGAGGATCTCCTGTTTGAACCTGAATTTTTCCAATTCTTTCAGAAGCGAGTCTTTCCGCAAATTCTGAAGCCAGTGCATATTCTCCAGGTCCATGAGCTTTAAGTACATTTACATAATCTTGGAGTATTATGCTTTGGGCTTCTTCCAAAGTTAGCTGATGTTGTATGGTCATCAAATGGGTGCCTGCCTGGACAGAGACTCCTTCTAGATCAGCTAACTCAGAGACCATGCCATCAACAGGTGCTATAATCTTCCGAGGATCTCCCATCCGTGTAATCCAATAGAGTGCTGATCCTGAATTACTTCTTGTTTTTGCATAGACTGCACTGCCATTAGCTATTGGCTTTCTATCATCTGGTCTATCTTTGCTAGCAGGATCAATAAAAGATATATTTCCTGTATGAGGAGAATACATCTCAATATTTCTGAAAGGCTCCTTTCTGAGAGCTTCAATCCTTGCTACTAATGCCTCATCTGTTGAATCACTTCTCTTGGGTTTTTTATCTTCTTGTTGATTCATTTTATTATAACCATATTTTATCCATAGTAAAGGAATTCTTTTGATTTTGCAGGAAGGAATTGGACAAATTCACAATAAAGGTTTTGTCTAGTATCATCTCTTCTCCAAATACCACTTAGATGTCCTCGTTCTCGTGCAAGTTCGATACTGTGATAATCTTCAGGAATATCTTCTCCTGTTGTTTCCATTATGACATCTCTTCCTGCAAAGCCATATTCTGCTGAATGCAATCCAAAGATTCTTGGTATGCCAAGAAATGAAGCAGGACCGCCTGCATAGGTCTTACCTGCAAATATTGAGATAGGTAAGCCGCCCACTTCTATATAATGTCCTAGAACTGAACTTGTCTTTACCATTCCTGCGCAGAGAGCTGGTGCGCTTCCTTGTATCCGGACACCTCCAGACATGTGTACGATCTGAGCGTATGGTTTTCTCTCTCGTTCTGCCATCTCAATAGCAAGCGCAATTTTTTCAGCCCCTCCTGTGTCAATTGTGCCCCCCCAAAAAGTACCTATTAGCATGGAACCTATAATGTCAATATCATACAACTTGGCCTTAAATGTCAAGACAGAACTCTTGTGGCCGCTCTTTTTCTGTGCTGCCTTAAGTCGTTGATCATAGTAGGGGAAGCCAAGATTATTGATGTCTCCAATCTCTTCATTGAATAGTTCAACACTTCCTGCATTGAACCATCTTGCAAGCAAGAATTCAGGTTCAACAGGAAAATGATACTCGCAGCTTGGGCATATGCCTGCATATTTTTCGTAAAGCATCTTTCTCCATACATCCACACAACCATTATCTGTTGGACAAGATACCGCACCATTGATGTTTTCAGGTGTTACTAACTTACTCTGATAACTTGTATCATATGAATATTTCTCTTCTAATGACTGTAGATGTCCTCTGATATCGCCTGTTCTTGCTGTCAATCTTTTTGGAACAAGTCCATGACCTCTGAATTTACCTTCGGCAAGGCCTTCTTCTGCTCTTTCCACGACACCATCAATTGTGTGTTTTATTCCTCTTTTTAGCAGGCTGAAAGCGGGTTTGGTAAGTCTACTTTTATGGCGTGGGCCTCCGGAAGCCTGATCCTTAATCTGTTCAGTAGTTCTTTCATCAGAGTACATGTCCTCCCCGAGTTTTCTTAGTTTTGCCCGTCGAATCTCTACCAATTTTTCTTTCTGACTTGAGTTGAGCAGCCAACGAGGATATCCTTCAATTTCTCCATTGGTTGATTCAAAATCAGGATTTGCAGCCAGATAACTTTCAAGTCCTTTATCGTTTTTTGCCCTCATCACCGTAATATCTGTTGCTCTCATCAATTCATACCTGAGCCTCTGGAAAAATGTAAGATCACTAGGTCTTGCACCAAGAGGGGGTTCTTCAACAATCCTGTCAATCAAGCCCATTCTTTTTACATCATCTGCGGTTATGGCCAGATTGCTTGGCATGTTTTTTCGGAGTTCTTCAGGTTCGTATTCAATTCCCATCTTTTTCAGCCAGCGTGTTTCGATTGAATATGCACCTTCAGGACTGATTGCAGAAAGCCATGCCAATTCAAGCATGAGTCTATAGTCTGCGGCAAAACCTGTTGAAAGAACGCCACCAGATCCGCCTTGATTATAATTTGTAAATATGAGTGGGGTGCGGGCTCTTGTGGTTCCATGAATATTTGAGCTAATTCCTGGAGCTGCTCCTCTCCCCTCTTCTATTGGCTTTGCTCCAGGAGTGCCACCGAAAAGATGTGCTACACACTCGGTTCG
>JAHJEM010000054.1 GCA_018825425.1 Nanobdellota archaeon
GGTGTTGCCCCTTACGGGGTGCCCCGTAGCACATTTTGCAAAAGCAAAATGTGCGTCTGCCGCCCTTTTTGTTGCTGCCCTTTACTCCAAAAGGTTTCTGCCTCAACATCCTTTACTCCCTTCTCAACAACTTTAAATATAAGTTCATCTTAAACACTCCAAAAGGGGTGAACTATTGGATCAATATGATGGCATATTTAGAGTTCTAATCACATTGGCCATTCTATTAGTCGGTTTTGCCTTAATGAGACTTCTATCCCGGATGTTGATCAAGGTAAGAAGAATCACTATCAAAGACAAGGATCTCAAAGGAAAGCCGCTAAACACAGGTTTTGAAAAGGTTTTCTTTGCATTAGTCCTTGTGGTTGCCCTTTTCTTCACAGGATTTACTTCAATCGAGGCCTTTGCCTTGGGATTTGTCAACATACTTCCTGAACTCATAAGATTGATTCTGCTCATTGTTCTAGGAGTTCTAATTGTCCAACTTATCTCAGCAATCCTTGAAAAATTCATCTTGTACACCAAGCTAGAAGATGTTGTGACAGAAGACATAAGTAAAAATCTCATCCCATTAGTAATACTTGCAATAAAGGTCATTCTCTATATAATCCTTCTCCAAGTAAGCATAAGCATAATCGATATTCCTGGACTTGAAACTCTCACACAATTCTTGATCTATCCAATACTGATAATAATTTTCTTGATAATATTTGTAGCGCTTCTCAACCCTATCAGAGATTTTGCATCCAGTTTCTACCTAAGAAACCTATGGGCTTTCAATTATGGAAGCAGAATCCTGTTTGATGGAGGAAGTTACACTGTAAAGAAAATCTCCTGGCTTTCAAGCGAACTTGAGAACCAGAGAGGAGACTTCATGTTTGTCCCAAACAGGGTGTTAGCAGCAAATGGACTCAAATTCCAGAAGCCGTCTCACGAGCTCCAGACTCTTGAGGACATCAAGAACCAGTTCGTGGCCCAAAAACCAAGCATGTGCGGACCTGCAACAGCCCAGATTGCGCTATCAATGTTTGGAATCCATGTTGATCAGGATAAGATTGCAAAACTCTCAGGTGCAATTGTAAGGGAAAATGAGCATCAAGTAGCAGGTACTCATCCAGATGATCTTATTCGTACGGTCGAGAAAGTGTCTGACAAAAATGTTGCTGGTGCTTGGATCGGTTTTGATAAGATATACAATCTCAAAAGCGAGATTACAACCTGGCTCAAGGAAGGTGCACTTGTAATTGTTGACTACAAAAAGAAATATTTGTTCCCGACTGCTCTTCGAGCGCATTATTCACTTGCAGTTGGTATGCGAGATGATGAGATCCTGATGGTTGACCCTAATAGCAAGCAAGGGGGAGTGTATTTTGTGGACTACAGGGATGTTGAGATTGGAATGAATACTCATTCAGACCTAATAAAAGGCAAAAGAGGATATATTGTGCTTGCACCTAAAGGAAGCATTGCTTTCAAGAGACTCCAAGACGGTCTATTGTATCATCATCCTTCTATGTACCATAAGATCTCAAGAAAACTTGAACTACGCCTGAACAAACTCACATCTGGACCAGGATTCAAGGAAATGCTGCCTGGATTTGTCAAGAAATACCTGAAAAACACAGGTAAGGAACAGGTCAGTCGGGTCTGGAAGCCAAATTAGGCCTGTGCTTTTTGATGACTTAGAATAAATCTCTCAACAATATCTCCTTTTTGCATTGTCTGTTCAGGAATTCTTTCAGGGGTATCGTAGATGTACTCAACTGACCACACCTCAAGAGGTGAAAGTAGAGTATCAAGTTGTTCTTGGATCTCTGATACTGTCTGATTTTTCGCCCGATGGATTGCATTTACAGTCCGCATCCACGTTGGCACAATCTCTTTTAGTGACATGCCAACTGTAAATTCTATTGTGGACATTATTCTGAGCATATAACTTTGCACTTTGGATACTTGCATCTCATCAACCAAATGATATCCTCCTGATCTCAAAATTCTTGCAGATTCTCTTATTGCGGCAGAATAATTCCCTGAATCAAGACTTCGATATGGAATACAACCTATTACAATATCAAATGATCCATCTGCAAAATCAATCGCAGCCGATGTATTAGACATTTCTGAAGTTAAGAAAGCGTATTCTGGATTTGCCAGAACCTCTTCCAAAGGAACAACTCCTTTACCCCATATTTGGACATCTGTGATTGGTTTACGAAGATTAGTAGAATCTGCCAAAACACATTTTACCTTGTCAAGTTCGCTAGGTGCTTCTCTTTCCATGTTTCCATATCCAATTTTTAGATAAACAGGAGAAATATCAGACAAAACAAGTTCATATTCGATTCCTTCTCTGGACAAACCACGAGCAATAGCTGGATTTAGCCCATTTGGACCTGTAGCTAAGTCAAGGATTCTTACAGGACTATCAGACAGGTATAGTTCAGAAGCGCAGGATATTGTTTTTTCTACATAGAGCTTGTTAAAATCACTGGTTTGGACAGTATCTGGTGCCATCAGAGGCTGAAAACGGCCTGCAATTTATTAAGATTCTCAAGAATTGAGCCCTTAAAATCAAAAACAATTTAAAGAATCCTAACAAAAATAGGTCTGATGGACTTAAAAAAGACATTAATGACCTTGGTTATATTCTTATTCCTATTGTCTTCAGCATTTGGAGCAGAGAAAGACAGAGACATGTTCCTCTACAAAGATATAGAGGTCCTTTTGACCATAGACAACAGGATAACTGTTGATACCTTTTCTCAGGACTCATACATTGACTTTGTGTCAGCAAACCTGTCTTGGTTTCCAAGGAATGATTACAGGCAAAGAATCGAGACATTCACAACCACGCCTAAGGCTGAGAAGAAGCAGAACCTCGAGTTCTTGTGGGAACGCCCAAGTGATAATGTCTTTGACCTGAAGCTTGAAGCAAAACTCATCTCAAAAAACGAGTTTGTTCCTGTGGGAAAAAAGGTTCCATTTCCAGTAAGAAACATCGGATATGAGTACAAGGAGTATCTTCAAGCAGGACAGATTGCAGATCTTAATACAGACATTGCACGATTAGCATCAGAGCTATCTGAAGGAGAAGACGATATGTATGTTGTCGTGTTCACGCTTGCAGATTGGGTCAAATAAAATATCGAATACAACCTTACATCAGTGACTGCAGATGCAGCCATGAAATCATCTTGGGTTCTAGAGAATAAGCAGGGTGTTTGCGATGAACTCACAAGCCTTTTCATGTCACTCTGTCGCTCACTTGGAATACCTACCAAGTTTGTGAGTGGTATGTCATACACTGATCTTGAGCTTTTCTCAAGTCCGTGGGGGCCTCATGGCTGGTCAGAGGTATACTTTCCAGACATTGGTTGGGTTCCTTTTGATGTCACATACAGACAAATGGGTTACTTGGACGCAACACATATCAAACTTAGAGAGGCTCCAGATGCAAAAGATTCATCCATAGAATACTTATCCCGTGGAAGAGATATTAAGATCAAGGGTGGTCCTTTAAACATAAACGTTGAAACACTAAAGAAAGGTGTCAAAGTTGTCCCAAATATTGATATCAATGTTTTTGTTAAATATGAGGATGTAGGCTTTGGATCCTACAATCTGGTCTGGGCAGAGATAAAAAACCTGCATGAGTATTATGTGACTGCAGATCTTGCTCTGAGCAGGACCAATGAACTCAAAGTTGTCTATGGAAAACATAAGACATCACTTCTCCTACGACCATTGGAAAAGAAAAAGGTCTATTGGATCGTGCAAGTGGATGAGAATCTGAAACAAGGATGGTCATACAAATTTCCAGTTGAACTCAGAGATATAAGGGGTGCAGAATCTCTTGCACACTTCAACAGCCTCAGAACTGATCCAATATATTCTTACATTGAAATCAAGAACCTGATACCAAGAAGTGCAACAAAGCCAGAGAAGCGGACAGAATTCGAGTGCATAGCTCCTGAATCAAGGTATAATATAGATGCTGAAATCACAATTACCTGCACAATCAAGAATCTTCAGACCGCACGAAAGCAATACAATATCTGTCTTGATACAAACTGTAAGGACGAATTGATTCAAGGCGGAGAAGAAAAGACCATCCAGTTTGCACGCAGACTCACAAAGCCAGGTATTAATAACATTGTAGTGAGTGCTGAGCACGGTACTGAACAGAAACGTAGTTATCTACTACTTGATGTCTTGGTTGAACCAAAAATCAATGTGACAGATCTTGAATACCCAAAGACTATTGAGTTCAAGGACGAAGGAAAAATTATATTCACTATCAGAAAGAATCAGGACAGTGTTGCAAAGAACATCAAAGTGACTCTGGTCCACGACAAGGTTCACATGCAAAAGAACTTTCAAGAGATATTGCAACCCCAAGAATTCAGCATCCTGTTCTACGGTAGTAACCTGAAGGGAAAAAATAATGATTTTGAGATAGTTATCGACTACGAGGATGATCAAGGCAAGAAGTTCCAGACTGTGGAGAAATTCACAATTGAGATAGTTAACCTTACCTTTTTCCAGAAGTTCATGTTATTTATTGATGATTTGGAGAATAAGGTATTCCACTGATATTAATATGATCAATTATTCTCTTTGACCAATTGTTTCAGAGTCTCATATGTGCGAGATGTATCGTTCTCATGTACGATTATGGTCATCTCAGTCAAAGTAGATACAACATCAACAATGTTGATGTTCTCCCAAGCGATTGCTCGGGTGACAATGTAAAACAGACCCACCGTCTTTAGAGAATTTGCCGGAAGACTCACAGTGACTGAACTTAGGTTCTTGACTGTCTTCTTGAGAAGTTTTTTGGAAAAGGCCTGTAAAATTGTTTTCTCATACTTGCGATTGGTAATGAGCATTACTTCGTGAACTCCTTGGGTTATGGTCAAGAAGTCTCCTTTTTTCAGGTCGACAATATCATAGACCTTACGAACCGCTTGTTGGGCGTCTTCCATCTTGTACACAGTGATTCCTATGAGATCTGATTTGGCTGCGATGTCACAGGTGTTGTCGAACTTGGCTTTTGGTACAAATGTCTTCTCGATTTTCTCTGCATACCGTCTGATTGCCATGTTTACAGCAGCAAACTTGACTTTTTTATCTAATTCTCTTTCAATCTGAGGAATCAATTCATCTGCAAGAGCAGCATTGTTCACAATTCCTCTCGCAAGTGCTTCCTGGAGAAAAGGCTTTTTTCTGATTATGTCCTCAACAATGTGTGCTACACTTACCATTTTTACAAATAATTATATTTTTGTTAAATAATTTACATAAAGTTAATATTGTTTTTAAATTTTTCTATTTGAACAGATGATTAACACGACAATATTTGGAAATAAAATAGATAACAATAGATTTGGTGCAATTGACACCAAGATAAGGATTGCGTATATTACCTCTTGCCGAGAGGTAGGTCTAGACGAGCTCATAGGTAGAGAGATTGTTGATCCAATCAATGGATTGAATTATGGGTATAGAGCAGGGAATCTTGAGAACATGGCGAGAATCCTTATGCAAGGCGACAGTGAGTTTGCTTCAAACTTCGAATTAGTCAGTGTGCTGGTTGACGACAACAGTGAGCAGTATAGAGATGCATGGAGTCAGGCTGAATTATGGCCTAGGGATTTGCAGGTTCCACTCACTGAGGATGGTTTGACTTTTACAAGATCACTTGAGGATATCACGACACGAATACCTTCTCAGCCCTGGAAAAGCATGAGACGAATGCAAGAAGAATCAAGAACAGATTTCAGGGCAAGAAAAGCACATGCAAAAGCATTGTATGAGGCAGCAATCGTGTCACAATTGATTTCAGATGATGTGGACATCCTTATCTCTGACAGCTATACAACGATTTTCGGACCAACCGTGTTAAATCATTATGGTGGTTTGATTCTTAATATCCATCCTGCAATTACTGCTGTGGGTCATCCAGATAGGTTGCCTGGTCTGACACCCACAAGAGACGCATTCACAAGAGCAATGTATGGTCATGTAATTGTATCTGATAAGCACGCGGTTGATACTCCTGATGGGCCAAGGGTTGAAGTGGAATATGAAGGACAACAATACACAGCGGTTATCGTGCCACAGAGCACTCGGCATGGTGTTACGGTCCATGTTGTGAGCGAAGCTGTGGACAATGGACCTGTTGTTCTATGTGATGAGTATGATATAAATGACATATGCAGAAAGCACGGCATTCATATGGACGACATAACACCTGAAGCCATAAGGGATCACAACTATGATCTAAAAAGAGACATCCTCCAGGCTGCATTGTTTGAGTACAGCAGACGACCTGAGGTACAGCAACAGATTGAGGCAAGACGAGAAACCAATCGCCCATTGATCGAAGTGTTCCAGACAAATGATGTGCCTGCGATTCCACAGACCTTGACTGGGGTGATAGCATATGAACATTAGACAAGCTCTCGATCAGAACAGGAAAACATTTCATCCTGTGGTCCAGATGGATCCAAAACAGGTAATGATTCTTGATTTCACAAGCCAAAATCAAGTTCTCAATCAGATTGATCTTGGAGACACAGAAGCATTCACTCAGCACGTATTCAATGCAATGGAAAAGCAGAATGCGACAATAGGAATAGGAAGATTTAATGAGGATCGCACTATCTATGCGCGCAGTTCTTTGTTCTCAGGATCAGAAGCCAGGACAGTTCATTTGGGAATTGATATCTTTGCAACTGTGGGTGTGCCTGTGTTCAGTCCCTGGCCTGGCAGAGTGCACAGTGTCCCGAACAATAATACCTTTGGAGATTATGGTCCGACAATTGTTCTTGAGCACGAGTTGGAAGGAAATAAATTCTATACTCTATATGGTCATTTGGGAAATGAGGTATTGGATAATCTGTCGCCTGGCCAACAGGTTGATGCAGGTCAACAGATAGCGACAATTGGTAATTATCCTGATAACGGTAATTGGCCTCCTCATCTGCATTTCCAGCTAATGAATGATATGCAGGGAAGAACAGGAGACTTTCCAGGAGTATGCTCAATAAAAGATAGAGAACAATTCTTGAATGTTTGCATCAATCCCAATCTCATTCTAAATATTGACGGATTGGAATAGTATCAAAGTAGTTTTGTATAGTGCTAATTTTTTCTGACAAGTTCAATCACACTTTCACTGTGAGGGGTCTGTGGAAAGAAATCAAACAGCGCAGTACTTTTGATCTCATAATCTGAAAGTTTATTCAGATCCTTTTCAAGCTCTTTTACATTGCAGGATACATAGATCAGCACTTTTGGGAGCAAGACTTTAAGTTCCTCCAGTGTTTTTGGATGCATTCCGCTTCTGGGCGGGTCAGTTATCACAAAAAGAGGTGAATGAAGTTCAAGCTTGTTCAGATGTTTGGCATCAAGCAGTTTTGCAGTAGCATTCATGACACTGTTTGATTCAATGTTCTTGTTTGCAGCTTGAATACATTGTTCATCACCCTCAACAATCAGGATTTCTTTGAAAAGATCTGCATTGATGATCCCAAACGTGCCCACGCCACCATACAAGTCGAGCAGATTTGCATCTTTGGTATCTTGGTTCCGAAGCAGATTGTGGACATATGCTTGCATACTCTCAGCCATTGCGCTGTTGTTCTGGAAAAAACCTTGGGCATGATACTGAAATTTCTTGTTAAGATAGGTTTCTTGGAGCATTTCTGTGCCTTTTACAACAAAGAAGTCTTGTGAGATGCTCAGATCTGAATTAGGAGGCACTCTTGTTATAAGAATGTTGTTTGAAGTGGTATTTTTTGCGAATTCCTTGATCTTTTCTGTTGCGTCTCCCAATCTCGTACTTTCACTGTTCAGGACAAAAGAGATTGAAGAATCCTCTCCAGGAGTCCTGACTACAGCATATCTGAACGTGCCTGAATGCTTTTTTAGATCAAAATAATCTGGGGACTTGAAAAAGTCGCGCACTTCCTTGATCAGTTCATTAAGTCTTGGATTAGATATTGGACATTGCTCTATGTCTTGGACCTTCCACCATTTGCCTTTGAAGCGAAAACCAAGTCCACCTTCATGGAATATGAGATCCATTCGATTACGATAGCCATACGGTTCACTGGAGAATGCTTTTACATCCTCAAAACCAGATGCTGAAACGAGTTGTTTCTTCTTGTTTTCCAACTGGACCTCGTAAGGGATGTGCTGGGTAGAACACCCGCCGCATTTACCGAATACAGGGCATTGTTGTGTCATCCCCCTGGAAAACCCGGATTGGTTTAAGAAATTTGTGGAATAAGATGGCCTTGTCAACATGGGAACATGAAAGCCAGATTACGGTAAACAATTTGTGTCCAAAAGAGCATAAATAGCATTCAATATGAAATCAAACACAAATTGATAATACAATATTGAATATGGAATTAAATCCACATCAACAAAACTTATATAGGGCAATCTACTACTTGCATTTAAAAATGGCAAAGTATGAATGTGATGTGTGTGGCTACATTTTTGATGAGGAAAAAGAAGGCAAGAGATGGGATGAGCTTCCATATGATTGGAAGTGTCCTGTATGTGATTCTGATAAGTCCTACTTCAAGATTATTAGGCAAGATATCAAGATCGCGACACCTCAAGGAGAGATAGAGGTTGAAGTCAAAGACAAGATCGGTGGAGAGTATCTCTCAGAATGGAAGAGGTCATCAGATGACTTTGAGTCTTACATGGCAGACATACACAGGATTGCAGAGACAGGAAAATCCATAACAGAACCTATGAGGACAAGAAAACCCATAATCTCTTGGGAAGACGTGCTCATTAAAGGAGCGCAACTGGCAAAGCTTCCTCTAGAAAAAGATGCAGTTATCAATACCCAAACCATAATCGGGCCAAAGGCCAAAATCCCTCTGGTTCTGGAGACGCCAGTATACATAAGTCACATGTCTTTTGGGGCATTATCAAAAGAAGTAAAGATTGCTATGGCAAAAGGAAGTGCAAAGGTCAAGACAGCTATGTGTTCTGGTGAAGGTGGTATCTTGCCAGAAGAGCTGGAGAATGCCTACAAGTACATATTTGAATACGTGCCCAATGAGTATAGCTTTAATGAGGAAAATCTAAAAGCAGTTGACGCTATTGAAATCAAGATAGGTCAGGCAACCAAGCCTGGAATGGGGGGTCATCTGCCATGGGAAAAGGTCACAGATGAGATAGCAAGTATTAGAGGCAAGAAGGTTAATGAAGACATCCATAGTCCTGCTTTTTTCAAGGATATAAGGAATAAGGAAGAACTAAAACAGAAAGTTGACTGGCTACGTGAAAAATCAGGTGGAAAACCGATTGGAGTCAAGATTGCTGCAGGAAATATTGAAGATGATCTGGAAGTAATATTGTTTGCACAACCAGATTTCATAACTATCGACGGAAGAGGTGGAGCAACAGGTTCATCTCCAAAGGCCATAAAGGACGCAACCTCAATTCCCACTTTATTTGCACTGTACAGGGCAAGACAGTTCCTTGATAACAAAGGTGCAAAAGAAATTACATTGGTTATAACAGGCGGTCTTCGCATGTCATCAGACTTTGCAAAAGCATTGGCTCTGGGTGCAGATGCAATCGCAATAGCAACCTCTGCCATGATTGCAGCAGGATGCCAACAATACAGGGTGTGCAATACTGGAAAATGTCCTGTAGGGATTGCCACGCAGAATCCTGCCTTGAGAAAACGACTCAAGATAGATGTTTCAGCCAAGAGGGTTGAGAATTTCTTGAAAGTAAGTACACAGGAACTAGAGGATTTTGCAAGAATCACAGGAAATGACAATGTTCACGGTCTGTCATTGAATGATCTTTGCACTTCTAATTCTGAGATCTCAGATAATACAAAAATCGAACATATTGGAGGTAAAAAATGAGTAAGACTGAAGAAAATTTGAAAGAAGCCTTTTCTGGCGAGAGTCAGGCACGTAACAAGTATACGTATTTTGCAAAGGTTGCACAAAAAGAGGGATATCATTACATTGCAAAACTATTCGAAGAGACTGCAATGAACGAGATGCAGCATGCAAAAGACGAGTTCAAGCTATTGAATGGCATTGGTGACACCAAAGCCAATCTAAAGGAAGCAATTGACGGTGAGAACTATGAGACAACAGAGATGTATCCAAATTTTGCAAAGGATGCAGAAGAAGAAGGCAACAAGGAAGCAGCTAATCTCTTCAAGCAGATTGCAAAAGTTGAGGCAGAACACAGGGATAGGTACAAGAAGCTCCTGAAGAGGGTAGAGGACGGAACTGTCTACAAAAGAGATAAGCCAATCAAATGGAAATGCTCAAAATGTGGATATATCCATGAGGGAGAAGAACCTCCTGAGAAATGTCCATCATGCAAGCATGCAAAAGAATATTACGAGCCAGAAGACATGGACTTGTAGCGGTAACTTTGTCCTAACCTATTTGCTCGTCCTATAATCACTTTGCGGAGTGATAGACTTGGGAAACACAGTCTCCCAAGTAACTCCACCCTAAAGATTTGAACTTGTTCAAAGATTTGTCGAATTATCAATTCGACAAAGGGTGGAGCATTACGGACTCGCAATAACGGTAACTTTGCAAAGCAAAGTTACCGGAACTGTGGAAGTTTTACAAACTTCCAAAGTATGGGGACGAAGTTCCCGGAAATTGCAAATCTTTGATTTGCAAGTGTTGCTAACTCGTTCGCAACAACACTTAAATCGAGCAAGCGAGCCTACAATGAGAATTCCTTGGGATTCTCAGGACTGTTGAAACGAAGTTTCAACAGTGTCTCCCACCTAAAAGAAGGAGCTTTGGCTCGATTTAAGCGTAATTTTTTTCTTTTTTTATTATCAGAAAGAATGTTCTAAAAAAGCAGAAACTGCAATGATTAATCTGTCTCCACCTTCCTTTTCCTGAATAGTCAACGCAGTGTTCAGTACGCGTTTCAGATGATAAATATCATGACCGCTAAAATCCTTCTGGAAAAGAGTCTTGACTTCAGCTTCAAGTTGTTGGAGTATTTCTTGCATGGTTTTGTGATATAGTATTGTATTAAGAATTTTTCGATTGAGTGCATTTATATATAAGTATTATTTTATTGTAAGTAATGAGACTAATTTATGGTCTGGTTTTAGTATTACTCCTATTCACAAGTTGCGCTGTCAAGCAAGAAATCAATTGTGATAGTTTCTCTGTTTACGAATGCCCAGATGCTTGTGTTCGATGTGGTTCATACAAACTTAGTAGTCTAATGGAGTGTCATACCAAAGAGTTTTGCGAGAATACACCTTTTGAACCTCCAGAAGGAACAGTTATTGAATCGTCAGAGCTTCCTTTCGATGCACCAAACCTTGCTGATGAACTGAATGCAACACCAATCAATATTACTGAGAACAATGATTCAGATGAACAGGATGAGAATCTGTGGGATGAACATCCTGTACTCTATGACATAGGTATCAACATAGAACCATTAGATTCACGTACCAAAAAGGCAGGAGACCTGGATTTTAGGGCAATCTCATACAGTGACAAGATGTTCCTGGAATTTGGCGGAGATGAAGGTGACGGTTCTTTGAATCCACATCCAATGTTTGTGCTTCCATTGGGAACAGAGATACATGCAGTGTCTGATGGGCTTGTGAATTGGATTAAACCATTAGGAGATGATGACTATGATATGTGCATCTATCGTTCTGAGAATGATCCTTGGTGTGTTTCATATGAACACATAGCAGATGTCCGAGTGAAAGAGGGTGACAAGGTCAAGGTCGGTGATGTTTTAGGTAAGGTAGGTCGTATCAATGATTTCACTAATTTTGGCAAATTTGATCTCAAAGTCTGGCATGGAGGGGCAACAATACTCAATCATTGCCCTTATGACTTACTGCATGAGTCTGTAAGAGAAGAAAGATTGGCTGAAATCAGCAACTTAGTCATGGAATGGGAAGATTATATCCATAAAGACGTCTATAATGAGGACGATTGGCTTGTTCCTGGGTGTGCAATGGAGAGTATGACAGAGTGATGCATTCTGTGTAAACGATTTGCATTAATGCATAATTGCATATACGAAAAGAGCAATTGCAACTAAAACAAAAATGCCACCCACATATGGGTGATACGTGTACTTCTTTTTCTCATCAAATCTAACATGTAGCCTATTGATAACCCATATCTGGAATCTAATAACTTTCTTTGGAATGAGAATTAGGAGAAGTCCTGCTACCAAGAAGATTCCTGACCGAATAGCGAAGATTGTGTCCGTGGTTGTGCCTATTTTGTCTTTTTTGATAGAAAATAGGTAAGAAAGATACCCAGTCCTAATCCTATAAGCGTAAATGCAGCTACTTGACCTGTAAGAAGCCCAATTCCTATACCTATAAGTAATAATGCAGGGATAGGCATCTTGTCAATATTGTGTTTTTTCATAGTATTATTCTTTTTTGTCCTGACACTGCTTGCATCTTGCAGCGTATTTGTCCACAACATGCTTTACAATCCTGCTTAGTCTACTGTCAACTGCAACCATATAACATGCATCAGCTCCACATATTGAACATTTCATACTTTCACCTCATTCATGTAATTATTTCTTTGGCATTAATCCTAGCAAAAACAACAAGGCCAGGAAGTGTAAAAAGTGCAGTTTAGGATTGATAAATCCTAAAAAGCCCAAGAAACCCAAGAATCCAAGAAAACCGATTGGATTGAATTTGTCTTTCATAATGTACTTGATACCTATTTGCTTATAAAATTTTCTACAGGAACGAAAATTTCTTATATCAATACCCTGCATGAATATTTATGGCCAAGAAGATGGATTGGAGGAGAGAAGGAGCCGGAGTGTGGTTGGGAGGGTGTATATTCTTTGGAGCCATAGGCTATCTAGCTATTTATAGTGATTGGAAAGTAGCAGGTCTCTTTCTTTTGGTTGCCGCCGTATTTTTCTTCCTTTATTGGTATGATAGCAAATACGGCATAATTCCGCCTTGGGTACTTAAGAAAAAATAAGTAAAAAATTACTTCTTGTGTCTTACGAACACAAACATAAGTGCGACGGTAGATTTATATACACTAAAAGGATAGTCTGTTCATGGAACTCGAAAAGTATTCAAAACCGATAGAAGAGCAATCTACTAAATTGGCTACAATATTTACTCTGAATGTTAGGGATTCCAAGATGGGGAGGTTGTGGATTCCAGTCTTTGACCATAGATTTCCCTTAAGATTTCCCTTGAAATTCGCTTATTTGTCAAAAATTCGGGAAAAAGACAATATTTCTGGGAATCATTATCATAATGTGAAAGAAGAGATCATTATTCCTTTGGATGGAAAATTTGAGTTTGGTTTAGAGGATGTCAAGACCCAAGAGAAGGAAAAAATTTCAATTGGTTCTGAAGAAAATAAGGCAATTTATATTCGTACAGGAGTCTCGCATAAGATAATATCCAAAGGAGATACAGGAATCCTGCTGGTTTTGGCCTCAAATCCTAGCGCGCCAGACGATGAGATTGAGTATGTGATTGAATGAATGCAGGATTTTTTATTGTTTATAATCGCTGTTAAACTCTCCTGATATGGATTGAATTTTAGTGCAAGGTTTCCCAAGGGATAAATTCAGAGTTAATTTGGTGGCCATAATATTTATAAAATTGTGGTTTTTATCAGTTATAATATGGAATTTATTAAATTAGAAAATTCAGATTTACAGGAATTTAAAGAAGCATGGGAAATATATAGATCTTCTTTTCCAGATGATGAAAGAAGAACATTAGAATTACAGAGAGAATTAATAAAAAGCAAGCAATATAATTTTTTTATGGTAACTAAAGATGAGGTTTTGGTTGCAATAATTTCTGATTGGGATTTTGGAGATTTTTTGTTTGTGGAGCATTTAGCAGTTAAAGAAGGTTTGAGAGGAAAAGGGATTGGAATAGAATTGCTTAAAGAATATCTCTCAAAGAATAAACGAAAAATCATATTGGAAGTAGAAAGACCAGAAACAGAAATTGCAACTAAAAGAATAAAATTCTATGAAAAAATCGGATTTAAACTAAATGATTTTGATTATATTCAGCCATATTATGGAAAAGGCAAGAATCCAGTTCCCATGTTTCTTATGACTTATCCCAAAAAAATAAGTGAATCTGAATTTTCTACAATAAGAGAAGAATTACATATTATTGTATATGGATTAGAAAAACCACTCCTAGGCGACCAAATTAATTGAATATAATCGGTGTTATACGTTTTTTCTGCAAGAAAAAAAGTTAAAAGCTCAGTAAAAATTATTCTTATATTTTAATTGATGGGATTTTCCCACGCATTATACTTCTTTGGCATTATTTTTGATTAATCAAGACACATGGATTCCTTTGAAATTGTTCCCATGAGGACTTGTTCAACACAACCAGTTACTCGATCTTCAGGATAACAAGTTCCAACCACATTTTTCAAAGGACCTTTGGTAAGATTGATTTTTTGTTCATCAGTTAGTGTTGGCGGAAAACAAACTCCGCTTATGCACTCTCCTCCATCTGTGCACATTTCACCGGCCTTTTTGTAGGAGAGGAGACAAGTTTGATTATCTGTCCATTGCCCACCTGCGTTTTCGCAAAACTGTTTATTTTTCTCTGGGTGATGTTCAGGCAAAGATGAATAAAGGAAGCCCAAACCAATTCCAAATAAAATAATAATTGCGAAAATTATAATAATTATGAATATTTTAGGCGTATTTTGCTTTTTCATAGTAATATATTAAATTTGATCGGAATATATAAGGTTTACGAAAAATAAGAAAAAATCAATATTATTCTTCCCTGAACGACTATCATCCCTTTTCCTTGTTAGAAACATATTTTTTGAATTGCGTTTAATTCTTATTATGTACTCTTGTTAGAGACCGGAGCGGCAGCGGAGGAGTTGGCCCCAGAAAAAAGAAATTTATTAATAAACATAACCAATACCATCGAATTATGATAAAAACCTTGCATTTTGATTATGATCCTGATAAAAGAGCTTCGGAAATTCTTGAATTGGAAGAAAGAATTGGCGCGCTTGAAGGAGTGACATACACTTGGGTGGATGAGATCAAAGGTGCGTTTTCAGAAAATTTAGATTATCTTGAAGGGATTCTGGAAAGTTATGATATACTTCTAATTCATCCAGGGGTGAAATCTCAGCATGAAGTCATAAGGAGATTTTCACAGAAATTTCCAGACCTTCGAATAGCCCTGGTAGCATTAATGCCTGAGGCATATAAAGATCCTTATCAGAATCAATTCCCAAATGTTAAATTATTAGCATATGAATCAATTGATGGTATTGTGAATTATGTTCGTAAAGTAAGAGACGATATTTCTGGGGCCAATTGTATATAATCACTGTTATGTACCCTGCGAAGCAGGTCGAGGGCTGAAAGCCCGAAGAA
>JAHJEM010000055.1 GCA_018825425.1 Nanobdellota archaeon
AGTTTCCTTATACACATGCAGAATTAAAATATGTAAAAGAGATTAATGGACAGATTGCTTTTACAGGAAAAGCAACTGGAACTGTAAAGATAGTCAATACAGCTCAAGACATGGCAAAATTTGAAACAGGGGATATTTTAGTATCAAGATCCACCTGTCCGTCGCTGGCACCAGCAATGCAGAAAGCGTCTGCTTTTGTCACAGATTTGGGAGGATTGACTTGTCATGCAGCGATCATCGCGCGAGAACTCAAGAAACCGTGTGTTGTCGGAACCAAGTCTGCAACAAGGACCTTAAATGATGGCGATACTGTCGAAGTCAATGCCAATACTGGCAAAGTTACAATTCTGAAGCGAAAAGCTTAAATGTTCTGAACACAAAAGAATAGTATGGTACATAATACTAATGTTGGCGTGTACATTCAGTCAATAGGCCTAATATTAAGAGAAGGCACTTTTATTGATAAGAGAAAGATCACACAGATCAAGTGGAATGCTGATAAAATTACAAGGCACATTTCTTACGTCGTCAAGACCCACAGTAAATCGCTTCATCCATTAGATGTAGAGGGATTTCAGAGCATAAACAAAAACTTGGACATTATTAAAAAGAGTACAGATAGTCAGCAATTGCGGTTGGCTTTTCAAGGTGTCAAGAACACTTTTGCTCAGATTTATTCCCAGAGTATTGCATACTTGCTTCGCCATCCCGAACCTCCTGAAGATGGTTATACCGACGCTGCAAGCAGTACCTTATCCAATAAGGGTACAAAAGAGGCAGCAAAATTTTCTGAATACTTGGCTGAAGAAGTACTTCTATGTCCAAAAAAGGTAAGGGTGCACATATTCTATAGCACAAAAGCAAGAACAGAATTGTTTGGCAAGTTCATCATGTATAAAATGAATCAATTACGAGCAATGCATGAGAAAGAAGTTGAGGTAGATTTTGCTCCTGCTGCTTTACCCCTTATGAGATCATCAGTGGTTAAAGATCTAATGGATGAGTATGAAGAATTCAGAGTATTAGCAAATGGAATCAAGACTCAGGGTATGAACAAAGCTGATAGGGCCCTCAGCATGAAGTATTTCTTGTTGTGGTCCAGAAAATTTGAAAGTGCAAGAAATTATGCGACTCAAATATTAGAACTATTGACACAGGCCACGGATCAAGACTCATCAAATGAATGGAATATTTTCATTTATATCACTCACAATCATTCATTTATTCCTGTAACAATGCACGTTTTACAGAAGGGATTGACTGAATGTTTGGTCCAAACTGCGGAATATATCAAAAAACAAGGGAATGGACTCAATTATAGGGGTAATTGGTACGAAATTTAGGTTCCAACCTGAAAATATATAAATACTCATTTTATCTTTCTTTATATGGTATTACTTGCAGGTATTGATGAAGCAGGAAGAGGACCTATTATTGGCCCTATGGTTATTGCTATCTGCATGATAGATGAGGATTCTGAGTTTGAGTTGAAGAGTCTTGGTGTAAAAGATTCCAAACTCTTAAGTGAGAGACAGAGAGAGAAATTGTTTCTTGTAATCAAGAGCATGTGCAAGAACAAGATAGTAGTTGTCCATCCAAAAGAAATCGATGCAGCTGTCGAGTCCAAGACCAGTAATCTGAATTGGCTTGAGGCAGATCATTCTGCCAAGTTGATTAAGGCAATTAGACCTGATAAGGTTGTTCTTGATTGTCCCAGCAACAATATCCAAGCATTCACTGACTATGTCCGAAGCAAACTACCAACTAATATGAAGGACGTAAAGGTAATTTCTGAGCACAAGGCAGATTTTAATCATCCTATTGTGGCTGCAGCATCAATTCTCGCAAAAGTAACACGAGAAAGAGAAATCCAGAAGATAAAGGAAATGTATAAAGTGCATTTCGGAAGCGGTTACCCTTCTGATCCTGAAACCAAGGAGTTTGTCCAAGACAATTGGCATGTCTATCCAATATTTAGAAAGAGTTGGGAAACATATAAACGGGTTGCCAAAGCAAAAGAGCAAAAGAATTTAGGTGAATTCTAATAATACTTCTTTAATTCGTCAAAGAAATTCTGGAAGTCATGCATTGTCGTCATAATTAGTTCAGGTGTACTGCTGCCAACAGTATTGACCACAATTGTTCCGTTCTTGAACATCTTATTGATCGCTCCCTGCTTGAAATTGATATGATCAATCTTATTGAACAGGATGGAAGTCTGTTTTTTATAGAATATTCCTGTTCTTCCAAGCACTCTTGTAGGTTCAATTATGTATCTTTTGACTTTTGCACTCCAGATAGTAAATGTGACGGTAATTGGAAGCAATAGTATCAAAGGAAATATGATTACGCTGATTACAATCAGGCCAAATACTGAATTTCCTATGTCAGCTTTTGCTACCAGAATCGGTTTTGCCTCAAGTACTTGATTCTCGTCAATAGGATCAGGTCTCTTTGCAATGATCCAGTCAATAAGATCATCTTTTTTCTCAATGTTCATGACATAGCTTGTCTTGAAATTATTTGAGGCAACTGCTGCCTGTCTGGATTTACCTTGATTGTCCCCGGAAACAATGTGTTCTCCTGCGACATTGAATCTCAGATTGCCTTTATGAGTACCTGGCCACTTCAGAATCGTGATGTCCTTGACATTGTCATATGTGACATAGTAATAGCTCTTGAAAAAGATGCCCTTTTGGAAATGGATGCAATCCTTGTAAAAAGTAAGGAGTGATCTCTTGTAGAAAGCACTCTTGTAGATTGCAGCAATAACATACAAAATGATAATACATATCAATACTATGATTGGGATGAATAAAGGAAGTTCTGTCAGTGGCACTAGTATAAATGCAAATATAGGAATGATAATCATCAGAATGGTCAATCCCAGTACTGACATAAGCATAGCTCCAAAATCATAGTGTGAATTGATCTTGTGGAGCTCTTTACCTGTCTTGATACCTGTCTTTGCCAAGAGTTTCTGCATTAATTCATCATCCTTCTTGATATTTGAGAACTTGATTGGATTTGAACTGCCTATTGACCAGAACTGTATGCTAAATGTCTTAGTCCACTTGTCCATGAAGTTCTCCGTAACAACAATACCTGTGATCTTGTCAAGATTGAACTCCTTGTGCCTTGATGTTATGAAATCATAATCCTCTTGCAGACTCTGGGCCTTGACATAGTACTTGGTCACAGAAACCTTGATAACAGTCATGATTAGCCAAAAGAACCAGAAGAATATTACTGGAAGTAACGCAATAAAAATTGGAAGTAGTAATAGCAAAGGAATGATTGACCTAAACATGCTCATGCTATACTGTCCAGTAAATGTTGTGTCTCGGGCTACTGGTGCTGTTTTGTAGAATTCTTGTTGGACTTTTTTTGCTTTCTTTCCTGTTCCGACCAATGATCTGGATTTACCGATCAGACCATCAATAACTTTTTCAAGCTTTTTTCCATTCCGCATGTTCTTGAAATGTATCTCTTGCTTGCTTCCTTGACAGCTTATGGTTATATCATAAAGATTAAAAATCTGATCAATCAATGTTTGGTTGACTGTTGAGTCTGCCAGGTTCTCTATTGGAATAACTGAATAGTTCTTGGTCAAAAAACCCTCGCTGTAACTGATTTGAGTTGAATATATTTGGTACACACGGCGTTTTAGATCCAAGAAATTGAAAATTGCTTTTAAGAGCAGAAAACCAACAACAACTAATGCAATTGCTACAAACATGGTTGAATTTGACTTAAAAAAATCTGTGTTGCTCTGTATTGCTGCCATAAAATGAAAACCCATGTACAGGATAAAGAATATTACCACCATAATGCCTCTGAATACTTCAAAGAAGACACCTAAGCTACTTGGTCTCTCTTCCTGGATTGGCTTGTCCTGGTTAAGCTTAAAACCACCTGCTCTCATGAAGTCCATTATTTTTTCATAAATATCTCTGGAATTATTGATAGAGCTAAGTTTTATTTCTGTAAGTCCTGTTCCAGCACTCTCAATCAAGATATTTCCTGTCTTGAAGATCTTATTCTCAATCCATGGTAGCCTTAGAGTGATATGAGTTATGTTCTGGATGACAAGTTCTGTTTCCTTGTCTGAGAACAATCCTCCTGACTTATGGATTATCTTGTCAGCGTATACTATGTAGTTCTCTTTCTTGTAGGCAATAGATAGAGATATATACAATACTACCAATATAATGATGAAGACAATCAAGAATGGATAGATCGGCCAATTGACTGCAAACTTAAGCAAAGTAAACACGATCAAAAAGAATACAAATATCCAAAAAGCTTTCTTCAAGAATCTCCAATTAACAAAAGGAGCTTTTGCCGGCTTCAATTCAAAGGCTTCTGGCATATGTTATTCTTTGATGGAGCGGTTTATAAAGGTTTTGGGACTAGAAACTACTTTCTTGCGTCCTCAAAGAATTGTTTGAATGACTTGTAGTATGGTTCGAGTTCTTGTTTGCAGGAATTTAGGGAAAGAATATTCCACTTTTCTTCCAATTTTTTTTCTGCTTGACTTATGCAGTCATCTGGATCAGATGATCTTTTCCCGAGAAGAGTAAAATAGGCAAACACACCTCTTGGATGAATAAATCGATAGCAATCTGCATTGGCACATATCTCTGCTTCTTTGCATTCAAATGGAATGGTCCCGTGATGAGCTCCAACACAATTTAGGATTTTTTTCCTTTTTTCTTCCTCCAAATCAGATTTGTCTAGAAATTCCTCAGTAGCATCAACACTCATCTGAACATGATCCTGAGGTCGTCCTTCCTTAATTGCTTGCCCAAGTTTAACATCCATGAGATAAACACCAGCAAGAACCACTTCTTCATCAACTTCAAATTCTTTTAACAGTTTTTTTGCTTCTCTTTCTGACAATTCAAAATGGACTACTATTGGTGTTCCAAATTCTTTGATTTCACTTAATGCAAACTCTCTTGCATCCTCAACAATTCCCATAAAGATACGTACATCTTGTTCATTTATATCTTTTTCTGTGGAAATCAATGGTATTGCTTATTAAAGCAACAACAATGCCACAAGACAACCATTATACTCCTCGATAGTGGTAACAAATAGTAAACTTTATAAATAAAACAT
>JAHJEM010000056.1 GCA_018825425.1 Nanobdellota archaeon
CTCTCTGATGCATTCTTGTCTTTCAGGATCCCAACCATTAAGAAACTCTTCCCATACCTCGAGCTCAGGCCCTTGAACTAGTATCTCCCCATGATCTTCTCCTTGATCAACAATGATTACTGATGAACGGGTAACTGGATAATTGTCATTGAGAACATCATATACAGCATCATCTCCAGTGTATTGTCTTTGATGATCATGATCCAAATTCAACTCACTCGGATGAACATTTATCATCCTATCCTTAAACTCAGTCAGTAAAGGTTCTTTTACCATACGCATGTATCCACCGAGGACAATCAGATCAATATTGTAACCTACCTCCCTTTCAAATCGTCTGAGAGTTTCAACAATGTGCTCATTGAATTCAAGACTTCTTTTCTCATACTCTGCTTCCCGTTCAGGATACCCTTTGGCTTTTTTCCAGCTTCCACATGCTTTGTAACCATTCAATACTTGCTTTGGAACATCAGCCAACTCTTCTAATGTCAAGAGTCCTGCTTTTGGTCTGTCAGAAAACACCATAGCAGGTGTTATCAACTTGGAACATTCTCTAAGGTTGGTTCCACTTCCAGATCCAAATCCTACCCAGTGAAAATCATCTGGTGGACCAGAATAGATAGGAATAATGTTTTCTGCCATTTTCAAATTTTTTAATTATCTCTCTAATCCTTTTGCGCCAATATCTCTTCTATGATATTCATTGTGCCAAGATATCTGCTCTACACCCTGATATGCAGCAATCATTGCATTTGCAATCCTGTCCCCGAATCCCGTGACTCCCAGAACTCTACCGCCAGCAGTAAAGTAATCAGGACTATCAAATCCTGTCCCTGCATGGAACACTTCAACATTGGGCAGTGTCTTTGCCTGATTCAAACCCCTAATCTGAAAACCTTTCTTGTATTCATTAGGATAACCACCACTTGCCATTACAACACAGCATGCTGCTCCAGACTTGGTCCTAATATCATATTTATGGAGGCTGCTGTTTGTGCAGGCAATCATAAGCTCAAAAAGATCTCCATCAACCAAAGGCAAAACAACTTGTGTTTCTGGGTCTCCAAAACGGCAGTTGAACTCGACAACTTTTGGATTTCCCTGCTTGTCTATTTTTAGCCCCACATAAAGGCATCCAGTGTATGGTTTGCCTTCATCAGCCATTCCTTCAATTGTCGGGACTAATATGTCATTGTAAGTCTTCCAGAGAACACCATCTGTCACAACAGGAGCTGGAGCATAAGCACCCATACCACCTGTATTCTTGCCCACATCTCCATCACCAATTGGTTTATGGTCTTGGCTTGAAACCAGCATCTTGATGGTCTTTCCATCAGTCAGAGCAAGGATTGATGCTTCTTCTCCTTCAAGGTAATCCTCAATCACAATTCGATTCCCTGCATCACCAAATTTTTTCTTCTGCATAATCTGGTCAATAGCAACGATTGCTTCAAGTTTATCATGGCAAACATATACACCTTTTCCTGCAGCAAGACCATCTGCCTTGACCACCATCTTGGTATCTCTTCCAGATACATACCCTCTTGCATCTGCAGGATCAGTGAATACACCAAAATCTGCTGTTGGAATATTATGTCTTGTCATGAATCTTTTTGCTTCAATCTTGCTTCCTTCAAGCATTGCAGCACCTTTAGTCGGACCAAAGATAGGCATCCAATGAATATTTCGTTCTTGAAAATAATCCACTATTCCATCCACTAATGGTGCTTCTGGACCAACAACCGTTAATCCTACATTCTGTTTTGCAAAAGCATAAACAGCTTCAAAATCACACATATCAAGAATAGGCATTGTCTCTGCAACATCACACATTCCAGCATTACCTGGAGCGACATAGACATTATTCACATGCCTGCTCTGTTTCAACTTCCAAGCCAACGCATGTTCGCGTCCTCCTGAACCTAGAATCAATACATTACCCATACTTTCACTCCGAACCAGAAGACACCGTTCCCCATCTGAGAAGTCACGCACTGCCAGAATATAAAATTTACTATTTTGTCGTCGAGAAACTTGTCATGAGTCGGTGACGAAAATGGATTTAAATCTTATTTTCGTTCAATAAACAGACCTAGATTGTCATACAAAAGTTCTTCTAAGCAGAAACATAAGCCATGCACAAACTTTTTCTGTTCAAGCCCTCTTCGAAATGCCATAAGAGAAGTATATACCTTCATAAAATCCTTTGTAAAAAGGCATTCAGTGAAGATATCAATCATTTTTGAGATGTTCTTTGCAAGAAGCACATCTTTTCCTATACATTTTCCAACCCCACTCAATAGATCTCCTGCAGACTCAAGCGTAGCACAAAGCAGGAATTGCTTGTATGAGTCGGAATCCCGCAAGTATTTGTTTATGTATCTCATGCAATACCTTAGATTATAATCAAGAACATGTTCTTGCTCCTTCATCTGAACAAGTGTTCCATCTCCTAAAGCTATATCAACCAATAACTTGGCTTGTTGTGTAAGAAGATGTGTTGCTCTTCTCAGGACTTTTGCAAAATTATCCTCAGGAACTGAAATTATACTGGATATTGTAAGCGAGTCCTTGCCATATTCTTCAACAATCATTCCCAGTAAGATATTTGCAACTTCCTGGACAAGCATTATGTCATCGAATTGAACCAGTATTTTGTCATAACCCTGAACATATGCCCCAATGATCTTGTGATATGTTGCGTTTCTTTCATGATTCCTCAAATCAAGTTTGATCTGCTCTGGTTTCTGTCGGGTGTCGGTAGTGATTCGCAATGAATTACCCTTCTCTAACACTTTGATAACATCCCCTGCCTCTAACCCTCTTTTCCTGAGCCATTTGGCAGGCAAAGTTACAGTGAGTGCATTTCTTCCTTGACGTACAAGCTTTCTTTCCATTTCTTAACCTATTTGAATATCTATGTTGTAATGTTATATAACAAATATAACTAATATAGGATATATATAAATCTTTCTAAGTAAACATAACCAATACAATGGTAGACGAACAACAATTATTGGAAGTGGTCATCGACGCTGCAGCCAATGCAGGAGAATATTTGACACAGAACGCTTTTACCCTCGCAAATGTGGAATGGAAGGACTCTGACAACCCAGTCACTTACCTAGACAGGCAAGCTGAAATTATGATAAGGAATGCATTGGAATCTCGGCTAGAATATAGCATCAACCTAGTTGGAGAAGAACAACCAGACACAGTAAATGGCGCAATAATTACAGGATATATTGATCCTATTGATGGAACAAAATCATATCTTTCCAAAACATTCAGATCTACTGTTAGTATTGGCGTATCAGAAAGAACAGATCATCAAGAGAAACTGATAATGGGTGTAGTTTATGATTTCATGAGAGACATAATGTATGTTGGCCATAGGGATACAGGATTTATCAGATTCAGAGGAGAACAACATTCATTTCCTCAAAGACTGGAAGGCCCACCAAAGATTTCAGTAGGTGACAAATCAATCTATCATGTACAAAAAAAGGTGTCAGAGATACCTGATCAAATAAAGATAACAAAACCTGACGGGTCTATCGCCCTGGGCCTTGTAGGAGTTGTCAACGGCAATTATGATGCCATGGTTGCCCACTCTGCAAAAGGCAATAGCTGGGATGTTGCAGGCGGAATCTGCATACTCGAATCCCAAGGAATCAATGTTACTGACAAGTATGGAAGACCAATAGATTTACAGAGACCAAATAAGGGATTAATTGCGATCAGACCAGAGTATGAAGAGATTATAAGACCTCTTGTGGAATTGCCTAATCCTGAGAGGATGTTATGAACAATGACGTACAATTCACCAATAACTTTATATAAAAGATTATTGGATATATACTTGTATGATCCTTTGGATAATTGCTAAAAGAATTCCTTTAATCCTATTTACTTTCCTGCTTGTTTCTTGCACCCGAATTGAAAGATTCGATTTTCAAGAGACAGATCTCAAATACTTCGAATTTGTGCATGAAAATCCTTCTTGTGAAATATACTGTGATATTGAGTACATAGTTGTCTCTAACGGGATGACTCTTACAAAGACAAAGGATTTTGTGGGCAGAGAGATCATAATTGGAAAAATCGATCCTGTTGACGCGGAAAAACTTGTAAGACAAACAGAAACTCAGCTGGGAGATTTAAGTAATGGCGGCATTGATTGCAGAGACTGCAATATCAATCACATTTTTTACGGTGACAAATCAAAGACACAGGCTTTCACTACCTATGTTGATGAAGCTCCTGAATTTATTCAAAATATCCATACTGATACAGAACGAGTATTGCAAAGTCAACAGATACCTGATCAGTTTTTTATGAACCTGGTTTTCAAGAAGAATAACGAATTTGCAAAGGATTATCATTTTTTTCCTGATGGGACAGTATTGATTGAGGAATTTGGGGAACTAAATGGAAACCTTATCTCATCTGAAATAGTAAAGATTGACAAATCAGATATGGATACTATTCGTTTATCGATTGAAGACGGTTTCTTCACCTCTGAGGATGATTCAGATACTTGCTGGAAGAAAAAACTAGACTATGGATACATACAAGTACTTGACAAAGACAAACATAACTTTGTTTTTATCTGTGGCATAGGAGATAGCTCTGCAGATAGACTATTTAATAAGCTAGTAAGCAAGGTGGGTGGATGATGAAAAGTAAATGGATATTTATTTTACTATTTGTTGTCATTGGTAATTATGTGACTGCACTTGTATTTATACCCCCAATAATATACTTTGCATCTGTAAGCCTAATAGGTTTTATTACCAATATGTTTCTTTTTTTGGCAGTGTGGCTGGCAATCAAAGGATTTATCAACCGCTCGTATTTTGGCAAGCCAGTACATGAAATCGTATCAATAGTACTTGGTTGGATTGGAAAGATAGTAATTATTATACTCTCAGCAATAGTGCCGTTATTGGTTTTAAAACCCATAATACCTCTTGAGATTGCAATTTCAAGCTTAATAGCGGGAGTGATATGTCTTATTGTGCTTTTCCTAAATGATTTCAGAAGAATTAGGTTGATTCAGAAGAAGGAAAAGCTGGCAATGGTTAGATCTGTAACGTTACTATCACTTGTTGTGATAATAATAACCTTTGCATCTGCATCATTTGCTTTGGAAACCAAAGCACTACATATAGATAAGGAATCAGGAGCTGTTGTGCAAACAGATGCACCGTCAGTATCTGAAAAGCTACTGCAAAAAAGTAAGATTGCAGGTGACTTCGCTGGAAAGCTTGCAGAACCCGCACCAAGCTTTA
>JAHJEM010000057.1 GCA_018825425.1 Nanobdellota archaeon
CTTAATGCCACAGCATCACCAGACTCATTACTGACAGCCGCAAACAGATACAGACCATTAGCCTCAGTACTACAATTACCCACAAAATTAGCAGCATTACCCTGCGCACTAGTCATAGTCAAAGTAACATTACGACTACCATCATTCTGAACCACAATCTTAGTATTAGCAACTTCAACAGCCTGCTGATCACCCTTACCAGGACCAGAAGTATCATTGACCCAACAACCAACACCATTCGAAGCACTATTAGGCTGATTAGAACCAGTCCCATTATTACTCAAATTAGCAAAAGAACAAATCGTAGAATTCACCAGACCATTACCAAAATTAACAGTCGAATTAGAAACACTAATATCAGTAGACGTTGTAATGTTAAGCTTAACCTCACCCGACCCTGTCGCGTACGCAGTAGGTCCTTGTACAGGAGCGGTACTTACTTGGGAAAGCCAAAATATACTGATGAATTGAGCAGAAAGTGAGAATACCACAGCCACAATAATAATAACTGCCAGACCCCTATTACTTACCATGGAACAATTTTAGCCAAGCCTATATATAAACTTTTTGTTTTCAAATCAGGGAATTTAACTCGTGGGAGGCCCATTTATATACTTGGCAAGATAGGGTCTGCGATAGAATTTGAATCCAAGATATCCCTCGTATGATGCTGCATGTGCTTCATTTGGAATCACAAGGTACACTGAAACATTAATCTTCTCGTCTGGTTGCAGGATTGTATGATAGTGAGACAATGACAAGAATGGAGTTATGTTTCCAGATGAATACGGAATCAGTTCCATAGGATAAGGATTTGGATTCTCGATAATTATGCTTTTTTTGGAATTTCCCCCCGTTGGAACATGACCAAATCTGAGAGCAGTATCATTCACATCAAATCCGACTGTATTTCCTACAGGAACAATAACATCAACATATATAATTCGCGTCTCAATAGGCTCGTAATAAAACAGATAATGATATACAATGACTGTAATCATGGTTATGCCTAAAAACACAAATGCAAGTGTAGCAATAAGTCGTGATTTATTCATTGTTTTTCCCCATTATTTCTTGATTATCTATTTAATCGTGATTTTGATTGTTTATTATTATCTTCTATCTTCTTTTAAGCATTAAGATCAAGAGACCTGCCACAGCAAGCAGTAGAACAACCACTGCAACTAATAGGATTGTTATCCATATATTATCTTCTTTTATGGTATCCTCTGGAATCGCGTCCACTACAATGGATTTTGCAGTCTCACTTATATTAAATTGTACATCATGGAAGTTAGAGCCATCATCAAAGCTGATAGCTATACTCGCATCATAGATTCCAGGACTAAATCCTGCTGTATCAAAATAACCTTCTATGATATTGCTGTTCCAAGGATTAAGGGCTGTGCTTACTGTCCTGAATTCCTTTTTGACTTGGCCTATCTCATCAAAAACTCGCACATTCGCATATACATTCTTGAATTTATCATTCCACCCACTTTCAACAGTGACCATCATCTTATTAATCGCATCTGTTCTGAAATCTTTTGTATACTCTTTTAGCACGACATTCTTGGTCCCTACATGAAATGTCTTGTTGAATCTTGAGATGTTATTTCCCCAAAACAAGGTTGCCAAGGCTTTGTAGCTTCCTGGTTTAAGTCCTGTAGTATTGAATGGAGCACGTATATATTGTTCGTGAGTACTAGGCACCAGCACTGTTTCTGTATTAGTAACCCCAAGTATCATAGGTGAATCTACGCTAATAATATCTACTTTACCTCGTATGTTGACATCAGGCTCACCTAAGTTCCTGACAAAAAACGTGAATTTCGTGCTGCTGTTGACATTTGCATTAGGTGCTGAGAATTCCGCCTCAATAAAGTTATCTGGATGTAATACAATTATTATGATTCTGCCTTCTGCTGCAGTTCTCACACCCATTGCTCCGCCCCCTTTGTTCTGTGTTTCTGTAATGCCTGGCCTAATTTCATATATTCCTGGAGTGTCAAGCCTATCTGGAAGCTTCAATGTGGCTGAAAACGACATCTGAGCCCCTGTTGGAACATCTTCCCAATAGTACTGGCTTAGTTCTACATAAGGCGTAAGATCAACAGCACTGTCATGCATCCTAACATAACCCTCGTAGTCTTGGGTGAATCCTGCATTAGTTGCAAAATGGTATGAATATGTTCTTTCCAGCCCAGGCTCAAAAAATATCTCATCTTTAAGCAGACCTCCTCTCAAACCCATACCTTGTACATAAAAAGGACTAAGAAAAAGAAGAATGCAAATAAAAAAAATTAGTATGGATTTCATACTGCTGCGGTTGTGAATGTCAGACTGTCATTGATTGAACCAGACTGATCAGTACTTCTGCAAATGCTTAGATTGAAAATAATAGCAATCGCATCAGCAGAATCTTCAAAATTCATATTATCACACACA
>JAHJEM010000058.1 GCA_018825425.1 Nanobdellota archaeon
ATCAGTTGATCAGTGCAATTAAGTCGGACTTCAAGCAGTCTCAGGATAGCAGTATCTATTGCGTCTACCTCGCTTCTTAATCTTTCAAAATCTTTATCTTTCATCTTAAATAAAATCAGTGATCTTGTGTTTTACTTCTTCATGCCACAACCAAGCTAACAAAATCAATGCATCGAGGGCTTCTGGAATGTTTGGCATATTCATATATGTTATCAAATGTAATTTCCAGGACTGCACTGTGAATGGGAACAGCCACATTATTCCCTCGTACTGACCGCCGCCTATGAAATAATCTAGCATGATATGGAAAAGTATTGCAAAGCATCCCACAAAGAAATACACAGCCTGTTTGTGTCTCTTCTTTTTCCATAAGATGTATCCTGGAATCAAAAAAAGCCCTGCAAAGAATGGCGTATGGGTTATACCTCCATGCCCGAGTACAACAGGTACCGTGAAGTCAAAGATACGACCTAACATATTGAAAACAATATCAATATCAGGCAATATCCCAAAGAAACCTGCAAGAAAAACAGTATGGAGACTGAAGAACCTCTTGTGTTTTGTGATATAATCCCTGTATAGGTCTACAATGATCACGCTGAGCAGGATATGGGTTACAGCTAGAGGCATATTCTTCTTTTTAGGACCATGAAATATAAATGTTTCGAGAAATTGGTCAATCACATTTAAAAACCATTCTTCCATTCCAATGTCTATGTCCAAGATATTCATAAAAACCTACGGATGCACTCTTAATCAGTCAGATAGTGAAGTAATGGCGGGTTATCTTAAGGAAGCAGGCCATAAGCTTGTAAAGTCTGAAAAGGACGCGGATTTGGTGATTATTAACACGTGTACTGTTAAGGATCCTGCTGAAAAGAAGTTTTTTAGCAGTATAGAAAAGTATAGAAAAATGCAGAAAAGTATGGTGGTTTCTGGATGTATTCCCCAGGCTGATTTTGATAGGTTGAAAGGGGTATCAATCATCGGAGTCTCACAATTGGACAAGATTGTTCATGTGGTACAAGAAACACTGGAGGGAAATATTGTCCAATTGATATCCCGAAAGTCAGAAAACCAGCGGTTATGCACTCCAAAGATCCGAAAGAACAATCTTATTGAGATCATTCCACTATGTCAAGGATGTTTGGGAGAATGTACATATTGCAAGACGAGGTATGCTCGAGGTAAACTCGAATCATATCCAAAACAAGCGATTATTGAGCAGTTCAAGCAAGCTTTGGGTGAAGGAATCTATGAATTCTGGTTCACAGCCCAAGACTTGGGGGCATATGGCAAGGACATTGGAACCACATTTCCACAATTGATGAAAGAAATACTAAAGATAAAGGGTGATTATCGAATCAGATTAGGTATGATAAACCCGAATTTTGTAAAAGAATATTTGCATGAACTCATGGAAATATTTGCAGATACACGAGTATTCAAGTTCTTGCACATGCCTGTACAGTCAGGATCAGATAGGATACTCGGACTCATGAAACGAAAATACACTGTTTCTGATTTCAAGTCTTGCATTGATACTATAAGGAGAATGTTTCCCATGATGACCATTGCAACAGATGTAATCGTGGGTTTTTCCGGAGAGACTGAAGAAGAATTCCAGGAAAGCTATGATCTGATCAAGGAATATCAGATTCCTGTGGTCAATGTGAGCAAATACTATCCTCGTCCAGGAACACCTGCTTTCAAGGAAAAAAAGATTCCGACAAAGATTGTCAAGGAAAGAAGTAAGAGTTTGTCTGAGTTACGTGAAGGAATTGCTGTTGCAAAGGATTGGAAAGACTGGCTAGGTGAGATCTATGTGGATGAGGTTGGAAAGAAAGGAAGTTTTGTTGGAAGAAATGATTGGTACAAGCCAGTTGTTGTATCTGGGAAAGATTTGTTAGGAAAGAAACTCGATGTCAAGATTGTAGGGGTAGAGATGCATTATTTGAGAGGGGAGATAATAAGCTAGTGTTCTGTGATTCTAAGAATTGGTAAGTGTGTCCAATGCTACTTGAAATAGTATTTCTAGACTCTTAGCAGTCTTTTTAGAATGGGATTTGGGATTCCATTTTAGATTTGCAAGTGAATCGCTTATTGTTAAAATTGAACCTATTTCGACTTTTCTATATTTTGCTACGGCAAATAATGCTGATGATTCCATATCTACAGTTGAAACACCTTCTTTCTGATATTTTTTTACTTCAGCAATTGTTTCTCTATAAGGTGCATCAGTTGTCCAACTTGTTCCAGAAAAATATTTCATATTATTTTTTTCAAGATTATTCTTGATTTTTTTTGTCAGCTTTTTCGAAGCGTATGCATATTTTGATCTTTTCAGATAGTGATATGAAGTACCTTCATCTCTGATTGCTTTTTCACAGACGATAATACTTCCTATTGGGATGTCTTTTTGCAATGTGCCTGCAGTTCCAATAGAAACAAATTTTCTTACTCCATACGCAATCAATTCTTCAAGACGTTTAACAGCGACAGGGGCACCCACGCCAAATCTTCCAACAATTGCAATATTTCCTTTGCTAGTTTTAAGAATGAACATGTTGCTGTACAAACCTTTTGATTTGGTGACTTTGGGTTTTTTTGATATATAATCCAATAATGCCCTACTATAACACAAAATGACACCAATTGGTGGTTTGAATTCTGGATATTGTCTTACTTTCTTCTTGTAGGATATATATTGTAGCGGAGAATAGACCTCTTTCTTGTTAATCTTATCAGAATAGTTTGGAAATCCCATTAGATTACTATTGCAATAGTTGTTAATAAAGCTTTTGCATTTTCTTGGTTACACCTTTATAATATTCAACTAATATTTTTTTAGATTCAGGTGCAAGCTTTAATCCTGCTATTTCATCATATGAGAAGAAATTAAAATCATCTCCTTCATTTAATGTCAGTTCTGATAACCCCACGTCGATAGTTACGTGAAACCAATATACTTTGCCAAAATCTTTAACATGAGATTCTTTAATAAGTTTATAATCTGATAGAGAATAATTTATTTCCTCCTTTATTTCACGGATTAAAGCTTCTTCAGGAGTTTCAGAACCATCAATGTGCCCTCCAAATAAAGCCCAACAACCTGTGTGAGATTGTTTATTATCTCTTAATTGAAGGAGAACTTTGTTCTCATTATTTGTAAGAATGATTTTAACTGCACTTGTCATAATGATACAAAGAGTATTGATCTATATAAATTTTGTTTGGTTCTATTATGTTATCCTCTATTGGTAGTAAATAATTGAAACATTTAAATATGGGATGCTTATAACATACATATAATGGCAGAGATTATTAGATTTGGACATGGAACCATACAAGGAGAAGTTAATCCTGTGAATGGTCAATTGGTTAGTTTAATCTTTAATGGTATTGAATATTTTCATGATGGTGGAAAATCTTCTTTTAATGGTCTAGGTTGGGGTAACTCGGAAATAGTCCCTTATCCTATATTTGGTCCTGCTGATAATCAAGAGGTTAAAGTTGATTATAAAACATTCTCACTAGAGCAACATGGAATCTCAAGACATACTAATGAGAATCCTTTTGTGCCTCAAGTTCAAGAAAAAAGTAACATTCTTACCTTAGTGCAAAAATATTCTGGTCAAGATATTAGCAATCCAAAATATGAATCGGGTAATGGTAGACCTGAACATCTTAATTGGCTCCCTTATACACTTGAAAAAACTTTTGAACTTACAGATAAAGGATTAATATGCAAATTAACAGTAACAAATAATTCTGAAATTAATATGCCTTATATGATTGGTTGGCATCCTGCTTTTAAAGTTCAAGGTACTGTTGAAGAAGGAGAATTTGTAGATGACAGGGGGATTAAGATTGCCACATTAGCTGACGTAATAAAATATTCAAATATACCTCCTCAGGAAGCATTAACTAAGGAAAGAATGAATTCAATCACATATAGAAATAAGAATACTGGACAAGGTGTAAGAGTTTCAAGTGAAAATTTCAGTAATAATGTTATGTTGTGGAGTCCAAGTTATGATGCAGGTATGTTATGTATTGAACATACAAGTCGATTACCAATATTTAATGGAGAAAAACATTTTGCAGATCTGGATAGATTTGAATCACTTGCTCCAGGACAAAGTAGAACGTATTCTATATTGGTTCAACCATTAAAATAATTCTTTCCATTTCTATAACATGGTAAATGTCTATTTGAATTCGCTCATATAATTCTTAACATCACTTATTATTTCATCTCTTAAATAGAATTTGTAATCGTCAATTTCATTCAATGAAATCCATTTATATTCTGAATGCTCTTTGCTTAGTTTTATTCCATCTCCTAAATTGTACTGTCTTGAAGCAAACAGAACAAAAATAAATTGTCCTGACGGAACTCCCTTACCTGAATTGATCTTAAAAACTCTTGTTTCCTCAAGTTCAATCTGGAGTTCTTCTTTAACTTCTCTTTTGATCGCATCATTGACATCTTCATCTATATTAACCGAGCCCCCTGGAAAATCCCATTTGTCTTCACCCATATCTGAGTAATTGGTCCTTTTCAGTATCAGGATTTTATTTTTCTCATTGATTAGTATACATTTGGAAGCAAAATGTAATTCATCTATGTTGTACATGACCATAATATATAGAATTTGTATATGTTTAAATAATTTCTTTTAGTGGGAGTTTCATTAATTAATACACAAAGAACTAACTACGGCGTAAGCATTCCCCGTGCTTTCTTGAAATTCTTGTAAGCCTGATACATGAATGCTTCTGCAGTTGCTCCTGCTTTTTTTGCAGTGACCTTATTTATAACAAGAGTTTTGCCTTTGGCTTTTCTCTCAATTTTTAATGGTACAAGGGCGCCAAACAGTTCTCCAAATCCTTTTACAGTCTGAACAAATGGTTCAGCTAATCCATAACTTGTTGGTCCTTTGCTTTTCGATTCTTTGGTTGCTTCTTCTTCCTCAATAAGTTCGCCTGCTTCACGCAAATACTTCTTGATTTCGCCTCCGAATGCGTCCATTGCATCTTTTAGGCTCTGATCAATAAGTTCGATCATGTCAAGATCCTCTTCTTCGCGCATTCGCTTGTATCCATCAACTTGATCATCAGTCCAACCATAAGCTCGACAGTCCATTATTAGCTGCCCGACATGAAGTGGTCCTTGATTATAATCTTGTCTATATTGCATTGTAGGTCTGGTTCTGAACCTGAAACTACATAAACAGCACGCCCAATAACCTTTGCCAAATGGTTTTCGAGCCAAGAACTCTATTTCTGTCATACTGCTTTCAAAGGCATTTACAATATCAGGACTTGACATCTGCTTTTCATTCATATGAAGTCTTCTGATCCGTCGAAGGTATGGTTTGACCCAGGAGATATACATTCTTACGATATTCCAATGTTGTCTCAGATACTTCAAAGTGAACGTCCTTCGATTGACAAGCTCCTCTTTTGTCTTGATGGTCCATGTGATGTATTGGTGAAGTTTTCTCTTGAGTATGTTCTTTACCTGCAAGTTCCACTTCATAGCATCAACAACCCTGTCAATATCATCTGTATCATAGATGTGAGTATTGAAGAACAGGTCAGGAAGGATGGCAAAACCCACTTGCTGAGCAAGGCCATAGACCGAACTTGGATTCTTGGTTCCACCCTCAGCAAAATCTATGAACAATCCTTTCAATGTTATGTCTGCTGACTTGACCTTGCCCCAACCTTGATAGATCTCAAGACGCTCATCAAGAACGCGCAATTCGCGGATCATAGGAAAGAATTCTTTGGTCAGCCTTCCGATGGTTGCAAGGTACTGTCCAGCAACCTCTTGCTGCCTGCTTAGTCTCTGGGCACTCTGACCAAAAAATGCACTGTTCTCTGATGCAGAAAACAAGTCAGTTATCTTTTCAACAATAGGAAATTGCTGATCTTGACGCAGGTGGTGGAGCATCCAATAATATGGCTCTTCAATCGACTGGTTCATCTGTTCCATGACTAGTCTGTATCTTTTGTAACTTGGAGGATAACTTGTCGCATTATATTGTGCTTTTGAATTAAGTCCTGGCATGACATTTGTCTCTTCAAATATCTCTTGGTCAGCATGACTGCCTATAACATCCCCATCATGTCGTATATATGTGCCGGATTTTGAGTCAAAAGCATAGAGCTTCCTATATTTTGCCTTGATAAAGCCATGCTTCACCAGATTTTGTGCTACAGAGTGTTTTTGGGCCATCTTATCCGTGTGAGTGATATTCTTTTTTATGGTTTTCCTTTTTGTATTGCAATATTTACCTATGGTGAGGATGTCTGGTTCGTCTTCCTCTTAGATCATTGATATGTGAGAGTTTCTTATCCATCATTTTATCAAAGTTCTGACTTATGTCTTCAACAATGATTGCTGCGTGCTCACCGCCTAGATGGTGAGGTATCATGACATAGTCTGCTCCTGCATCATATAAATCCAATGCCTCTTCGACAAATAATGCAGTAACAAAAATATTAACGTCTTTATGAAATGCTTTTGCCTTTTTAATTAGGAGTTTACTGTCATTATAGTCTGGAACTGTGGAAATAATCAATCCTTTATCTTTCAACTGCAATTTCTCGTAGAGTTCCGGGTCTCCTATGTCTCCATAAATACAGGGTATGTTCAATCTATCGAGCTTTTTGATTACATCAGGATTGATATCAACCACAATGAACCCAATGTTCAGTTTTGCAAGAGTCTTAAATATATGATAACCCATCCGATCATAGCCTATTAGAACAATCTGATATTCGAGATTCTTATCAATATTGAAATCAGTCTTTTCAGCATGATGCTTGAATAACTCAAAGAAAGAAAGGAACTTTCTTAGTTTTCTATAAAAATAGTCGTCAAACTTGATGAAATATGCTGTGGTTCCCATTGTGATAAGTGCCAGCCATATGGTCAATGTTAATATTTCATCTGTGATATGTCCTAGATTCTTACCTTGGATAGCTATTATCAGAGAGAACTCACTCACTTGAGCAAGGCCCATGCCTGTCATGAAAGCTGTGCGTTTCTTATAACCAAAAGAACTGCATACCATGATCGTTATGATGGGTACAATTAGTATTGTGAAGATGAACATCAATATCAGGGGTAAGGCAATCTTGGAAAACTCAAAGAAGACAAGATGAGATCCGATTGATGCAAAAAACAATACACCAAAGAAATCCTTCAAGGGTCTTATCTTACCCATGATCTCTACATTATATGGCAGGTTACCTAGTGCAACTCCTGCTACAAATGCTCCTATGATAATGGAAAAACCCATCTCTGCAAAGAGCAACGCAAAGATGAAGCATACACTAATACTCATTAAGAATAAAAGTTCGCTGGATTTAGCAGCGAACCTGAAAAGTCGTGGGAATATAAGTCTTGAACACAGGAGTGCCACTGCAATAACCACTATTGCCTGCAATATTGATATGAATATGGGCAAGAAAGCAAAATTTTGCAGATTATTTAGCATAGACAGTGCGAAGATAGCCACAATGTCCTGGACAAGGAGTGCTGCAATGATTATTCTTCCATGTAAGCTATCCAGTTCATTCTTATCAGATAAGAGTTTGATCACAACCATTGTTGATGAGAATGCAAGGATGAGACCGATATACACTGCGGTTACATTACCGTATCCTATTGCCAGTGCAAGAATCAGACCCAAAACAAATAGGATGATAACATGAATTACACTACCAAGAGATGCAAGCTTCCCAACATACTTGAGTTTCTTGAGATTTAGTTCAATACCTACACCGAATAGAAGGAATGCTATACCTATCTCTGCTAGGATTTCAATGATTTCTACATTTCTTACAATGTGGAGAATTGGTCCGACGAGAATACCTGCAATTATATATGCAGGAATCTTTGGTTGGCGAAGGAGCTGGGCAATATAGCCTAGAACACTAGCGACCACTATCATAATACCTATATCTGCGAATACGTTTTCCAAGTTCCCACACTCTTTTCAGATAATATTGTGAGGAAGAGGTATTTAAAGGTTTCGGGGCTTAGATGTATATTTTGATGTGTTCCATCCAATCCTAAAAGAATTCCCCAAGCCCTTTCTGCTTGTTCGGTGGTATATCTGCTGGTTTAGAATCAGTATTTTCATGTATTTTCTTGTTTCCCAGAACAGGGATCCCATACTCTCCATCATAACCTGGTTTTACCTCGATCTTTCCTAGCCTGTTCTTTAGAATTGCATCTACCATCTGAGGATTGGTCACACCCAATAGCTTATCTCCATCCACATTCAAGAGAATATCCATTTCATCCTTACCTGCCTTTAGTATTTCGTAATAATTCTTCCATACTTCCTTGGTCATAATGCCCTTGTTAAGCACCGTGCTTATGATTTCAGAAAGAGGAAGTAATTTAAAGAATTTTCCAGCTCCTTCTGGAACAAATCCTTCTGGCCTGTCAGCCAATTCTTCAACCCGCTGAAGTACTCCAACAGTCAAAGGACGCTTGCATTTTGGACAGATATTGTTGTTCTTTAGACTCTCTTTTGGATGTAAGCAGACATTGCAGTTCCTATGCCCATCAAAATGATACTTTCCATAGTTTGGATCCACTTCAATGGTCCCGACGTAACCCTCTTTGGTGCGCAATGCCTTGAGTATATTCCCATACAAAAGATTGCAATCAAAAATGGTAGCTTCCCTGCCAATTCTCCACGGCCAAAAACTGTGAAGATCACTGTTTGACACAAGAGTATACTTATCAAGCGCAGAAAGACGCCAGTTCATGGGCGGATCACTCGAAAGTCCGGTTTCCAATGCATAAATATGCTTGGTTGCACTTCCGAAACAATCCTCAATCTTATCAAATCCGCTTTTGGAACCAAACATTGAGAACCAAGGAGTCCAGATGTGTGCAGGGATTACCTCGATATCATCACTCATTGCCTTGAGATCAAGAGTCAATTGTTCACAACTGATCTTGAAGATTGGTCTGCCATCATAATCAATTCTTCCATTCTTTAACAGGTAAGCAACCAACTTATCCACAATCTCAAAACTCGGAAGTAACAAGTGGATATGAACCCTTCGTCCTTTTCCACCCTGGGTATATATAAGAGAAAGTTCAGTAGACAATATAAATGGAAATCCAGATTCAGTGTAATATATTCCCTCCTTTTCCTTTGGAAGATACTTCTTGCACTCCGCATACCATCCAGGATGCTGGATGTCACCCGTACCCAGAAGATTTATCCCTTTGAGCCTTGCATACTTCTCAAGATTAGGGATTGTGAGCTCCTTGGATGTCGCTCTAGAGAAACGACCATGGAGATGGGTATCAGCGAAGATTTTCATGGACAAGGATAATATTTGTATGTATATAAACTTTGCCTCAATCGAAACATTTAAAATAAACCTGCTGCCGCATAATAATATGGTGGAGTGGAAGGTATTAAGCAAGAAAATTGTACTAGATGATCCTCCCTGGCTCACAGTTGAGAAATGGGATGTGGATTGTGGTAATGGAAAGAGAATTCCTGATTACAACTTTGTGAGACGAGGTAACTTTACAGCCATTGTTGCTGAAACAGATGACAAAATACTATTTGTCAAGCAATATCGAGTAGTAGCCAAGGCACACATCCTAAATCTACCCATGGGATTCATTGATAAAGGTGAGACTGAGGAAGAATGTGCAAGGCGTGAATTTCTAGAAGAGACAGGATATCAAGCCAAAGAAATGGAAAATGTTGGAACTGCATACGTGGCTGCATCATTCTTATCAAGCAAGATGACAGTTTTTTATACAAAAGACATCCAATTACAAGGTGAACCGACAGATTCAGGAGAAACTTGTGAATTGATTCATATTCCAAAATCAGAAATTCAATCTCTGATTTCAGAAAACAAACTGATTGACATGACATCACTCTCAGCACTAATGATGGCATGGCACAAACTTGATCTAAAATGATTGAAATAGATGGCAATTACGGAGAAGGAGGCGGAGCAATCCTCAGGTACGCACTAGCTCTAAGTACACTAACACAGAAACCATTTCATATGGTTAATATCAGACAAGGAAGATCCAAACCAGGACTTAAACCCCAACATCTTTTCTGCATAAATGGACTAGTTGATCTTTGTGGTGCCAAAATAGATCATCCAGATATTGGCGATAAAGAAGTCAAATTCAAGCCAGAAATCATTTCCAAGAATGCACTTCAGATTGATATAGGGACTGCTGGAAGCATATCATTACTAATGCAATCATTTATTCTACCAATTTTATTCTCTAAGAAAAAGGTAGCTATGAAAATCATTGGAGGAACTGATGTGCCTTATAGCCAACCAATGGACTACTTCATCAACGTATTTATTCCAAGCCTAGAAAAGTATGGAGATTTTAATATGTGGTTAGAACGCAGAGGATTCTATCCCAAAGGAGGAGGAATCCTAAGAATTGATATTGAAGGCAAATATGATTTCAAATCTGATCTCAACATTCCTGCAATCCAGCGAACAGATCGGAAGAAATTGCGCTGGATCCGAGGTAAATCTGTTGCAACGATGAAATTGATCCAATCCCAAGTTGCAGAACGAATGAGACTTTCTGCAAAAAAGGAATTGAATGGACTTACACCCCATATAAGTATTGAAGCCCAGTATACTCCTGCATTATCTGATGGGGCAATAACCACTCTTTGGGTAGGGTATGATAATGGGAATGGAGAAATACTTCCTGCCAATAATCATAAGATAATGTTGGGTGCTGATTGTCTGGGAAAGAAAGAAATATCTGCTGAAGACGTGGGCAAGTCTGCTGCCCTTAATCTTAAGACAGAGATGGATTCTGGAGCATCAACAGATTTGCATCTGGCAGATCAGATTATACCCTATATGGGTGTTGTAACCAGCATGACAGGAAATCAATGCCAGATTATAACCTCAAAGATCACAGACCATCTGCGTTCAAACATCTATGTGACAGAGAAATTCCTTGATGTCAAGTTCTTAATCAGTCAGAATCAGGTTACTTGCCAAAAAAGTTAAATAGGATTAGATTCAATTGGTACTGAATGTCTGGAAATGCCGCTAAATATGTACTTTGGATCATTACAGTCCTTATGATTCTTCCAGTCAGTACTGCATATGATAATTATCCTTGGATTAACACTGCAATGATCAACCTGGACAATCAGTGGACACAAGATGATATTGCTTTTGCAGCAGACCATTATGATTATGTATTTGGCTCACCTGCAAGTATGCAGGAAGGGTTGAGTACAACCAATCCTGATATAATGACATTTCAATTCACAGCATTAGGCTATCTCGAGACGTATTACATCCAAAGATTGGAGGTTTTTCTAGCATTACCCAATGATTATACTGATCAAGAGATAGAGGGACTATACATCCACTATAAGTGTGATGTGACTATTGGTGGACAAACTGTTCCTGGATGCGATTTGATAAATCCTGTAACTGGACTTTGTTCAAAATCTGCTGCTCAAGGTTGTGATGACTCATCTGCACAATGGTTGTCAGAGGCAAGAGTGCCTGATACATGGTATTTTCCTGATATGCAGACAGATTGGAGAACTCCAAATTACAATAGTCAAATATATAGGGATTTTGGAGTATGGAGATTAAATGATATTCTCTCACAGTATCCTGAAGGCTATCCGCCTTCTGGATTCTGGTGGGATAATGTGTTGAGTAACCTCGGGAATGTCAAGGATATTGACAAAACCATCGAGTACTGGGGTGAACCTCTAGACTGGGAAGTTAAGCATTCTAGGGATGAGGATTACCACGAATATTATGACTATGTCACACAGCAAATGACATTCATAGGCCAGTTTGAATGGTTGGGAAATGTAAATAACATGTACTGGATACGCTCAACCGGTCCTTGGATTACTTGGGCCTTGGATAATCTTGAGTATATTAGTACAGAGGGTTGGGTAGCGCCATGGGCGCTAAACAAAGAAAGAGGCATGCCTTTCTGGAGAGCCCACTGTGAAGATATAAAAGAGGTTTGGAGTCATACGACTACAAGAGACATTAAGTTCCATGTGGACTGCTACAACTATGATGAGAACAATGAGAATCCTGACATGAGAACACGGGTGTTTTCATTAGGGAAATTCTATTTGGTATCAAATCCAAACCTAATCTATGGAATTGCAGAAGAAAATACTTGGACTCTGGATAGTCCTTTGGAAGATGTACATTGGAATCCGATGGTAGAGGTGAATATTGGATATCCTAAAGTTAATCCGCCAGGAGTGGTTGACTTTGATGGATTGGAAAACACGAATAAATTCTTTGACTGGCTTAATCCGACGTCAATACCTCAATGCTGGCAATGGCCAGACCAACGGGTGATTGCGCGGCACTTTGACAATGGATTGGTCTTGGTCAGATGGAAGAGTGATAGGTGGGAAGATGAAGGAGATCCTCCTCTTGATGATCCACGATACAATTCATATATAGATCCACAAAATCATGATCTGACCAATCCTTACGGAACACAATACTATGAGATACTCTATGATGGTACACTTGCTCCTGAACCTGTGAGTTCAATTGAACTAATGACTAATGAGGCAGTGGTCTTGCTCCAAGTATGTGAATTCGGTCCGGTGGATGCAACTTGCGGGTGTCAGGGTGTTGTCATGAATCCTGGAGACAATTGTGCATGTGAGAATCCTATTTATGATAGTAATTGCGATGGTGACATAGATAATGATGAGGTTGGAGAGTGGATAATGCGTTGGTTCACATCAGATGTGCCAATGTCTATTTTGATATATGTTATTAAGTTGTGGAAAATAATATAGATTATGGGAAATTTTTTAAATTGCCATTTGGGATTACTTTAAATGATGTCAAGAAAAATCATTAGAATTCATTTATTGATTGCCTTTCTCTTATTGCTACCTATAGCACATGCAGAATGTGTTGAATCAGGCAATTATGAAGTCAGAAAGCAAGCTACGGTCATTGTGGATGATGTAAAATTCTTTATCAAGGTCAAAGAAATTGAGGGTCAGAGAGCGTCATATACATATGATGCATTGGTTGAGATACCCGATACGACCCCTCTTTTGAGTGAGGATGAAACCTATACATTTCCAGATGGGCTGATGATAACGCCTATCGAGACCAATCCTCGAATAAATCACATTGTGTTGAGTTTTCAGAACAAGGTTTGGACTGTTGATGAGGCCTTTGATCATACAATTGAAGTTGGAGAGCCATTGAATTTCCAGGATCATGATATCACATTGGTTTTCTTGAATGAGAACGGTGCTCAAGTTGTGATAGATGGAACTACATTTAATGTTGGAATTGAAGAGAAAGAAAGGTTGAGTGAGAATGAGGAGTTCAAGGTACTGTATGTGACTGATACTTCAGGTTATATTGTCTTCTTTGATATAAGTCCTCTGTGGCTTCAGCATTCTGGTTTGAGCATGATAGCTGGAGAGACTCATACAGTAGAATTAGAATCTGATTCTTATTCCATTCGTGCGGACTCATACCATGACAATATAATATTGCATATTGATGATTATACCAGTCCAAACCTGTATCACAATGAGGGATATGAGTTTGATGATTACAAAGTTGTGGTACAGCAATTATTCCATACCCCTGCAACAACCCAATTCTGCCTAGAGACACCTCCAGATTTCATGCCTGATTCTGCAATCATGGGTGTGATTGCACCTGAAGAAGCATATGTTGGTGAGGAGTTTGAGGTTGAGGTTCTAATCAAGAACATAGGAAAGGTGACTGAAGTCATGCCGACTTATAGGATATCTGTTGTTGATGATAATGGACATAGTAAGACATCATCTGGTGGGATATTGAATGACATGCCAAAGAACCGAGAAGAAACAATAGTCAAGAAATTGAGAGTATACGAGGAGGGTGCCTTTACCTTGAAGGTAGAACTCAACTTGCGGACAGGATCAAATGTCAATCCTGAGATAACGACTGAGAACAATTATCATGAGAGAAGGATTGTTATATTGTCAAAAGAGGTACCTGGATCAGAATCATATGATGAAGAAAATCCAGAAGATTTTGCAGAGCAAGAGTTGATAGATGAGCCTGAAGCAGATGAAGCTCCTGAATTTTATGAAGAAGAACCAGAAGATCCTGTTCTGCCTGACGAAGATGTCATGGATGAAGAACTTCTGGTGGATAACAATGAGAAACCAAATTTTATTGTAAGATTCTTTCTTTGGTTTGGTGGATTGTTTTGATAAACTTCTTAAATGCAGTTAGAAATCCAGTTAATATGCCCCTGTCGTCTAGTTTGGATAGGATATGAGCTTGCGGAGCTTAAGGCTAGGGTTCAAAAGGTCTGCGAAGAGAAGCGCGGCTTTGAAAGTCCCTGCAGGGGCGTTCTTTGATTTGACTTCTTAAGTCTCTAGAATGCGATGGACTTTGCTTTTTTGCAAATGTCTATCTCTAAGAACAACGCCAAATGCTAGTTGGCTTGGGAATCAAAGTTGGGGTGCTTATTATTAGAATTCTTGCCAGAATTTGAAAAAACATATAAATAAACTTCTCTGGAACAATGTAGAGGTGTAGGTGTTTGAATAAACGTTTGGTTTTATTGAACCTAATAATTCTGGTATTACTACCTATAGTTACAGCTAGAGATCTTTATGAGTATCGATTGGTTGAAAAAGATGAACTGTATGGAGGTAATGCAAATGCAATTGAGAACGACCAGGTTCTTGCCTCAGGATTATATGTCACATGGACCAATCCTAACATAGGATATGCTTACATAAGAAGATTTGATTCCTACGGTAATATCAATTGGACCAATACTTCTCAGGCTTCCCAATCAAGAACTAATCCGATTATACAAAGCCTTCCTGAAACAGATCCCGGATCTGGACCTTATGCATTATTTGCAGCACAAGTTAATGGTATGCCTGTGGGTAATGGTATAATAGGTAGGACACTGGAACCAGATAGCTCAGGTGATGATTATGGATTCTCTGACCTGGCATACTGGATAAGTAATTATGAAATGGATCAGATACCTCCACAGATATATTTTTTAAGTTCTTATAAACGAGGTGACAGCTGGGATTATAGTAGGGTTATGCTGTGTGCAATTGATAGTTTTGGCTGCCAACTACTTTATAATGGTCCAAATAGTGAAAATTTTGATGGAATCATGCAAGCAACAGGATCAGATGCGACAGGGGATACTGCACTTTATGTACTTGCTTCAGGTGTCACAACTGGTTTGAGTGTCAAGAAGATCGATCCAGATTCTGGAGCTGTGCTTCTGAATGTGCCGAGCATCACTACAGGCAGGGATTTCAATTATGCTGAAAATGATACGATGGGAGGAATTGTATATACTTACAATATGAATAGAGTGAGTAGGATTGACAAGAATGGTAATGTGGTGTGGTCCAAGAATCCCTTCGGTGTTTGTGTCGACCTGGTTAAACCTGTCACAAATGACAATGGCTTATTTGTTTTCTGCGTTGATTCCAATGATGACATTATTGCCTATGAGGTGGACCTGGTCACTGGAAATTATGGCTCTCCAATTATTATCGGTAGCAAGACCAATGACCCTGCTGATTTTTATGATCTAGATAAAACTCCAGACAATAGGATATTGGTTGCATACAGCGATGATTCGTATGATATACAACTTGCAAAGGTAAGCACATCATCAGGTCTGGTTATTGAGGAGACACTTCCAATATCAGATAACACAGTTGTCAGCACAAAATTAAAACCCAATGTTGTATACGAACCAACTTCACCTGTCGGCTTTCAGGTCATATGGCAGGATGACCGTAATGGGGCCGGGGAGATATTTACCGCAGTACCTAAACCAGAAGACCCTTCAGAGCCCAATTTTGGCGAAGAGGTCTATTGCGATCTCTATACAGATGCTCTGGACAAGAGGGGAGATTATCTAGCAGTTGCCCATCAAGAAGGATGGGTTATCTACAAATATGAAACACCATTCTATAATGTGTGGATGTCAGGAAGTGAGCCTGCTCATCTTGCTAGGCTAGATTTAAATGAAGATACTGGTAACACAAATTATGCGCTCATAGGTACTGAGACAGGATGG
>JAHJEM010000059.1 GCA_018825425.1 Nanobdellota archaeon
GAACAGAATTATGAATATGATGCATTTAAGCAAATGTTCAATCTGAACAACCTATTATTAGGGGCCATTCTATTCATTGTACTTATCATGGGCAGTTTGTACCTCTCTTGCCTTGCTTATTTAGGAGTTGCAGGCAAAATCAAACGAAAAAGTAAAGAATTATATGGTGCAAGCCTTGCCTTTGTTCCAAAATATTTTATTTTTCAGATCATTATGGGACTAATCTATCTGGGTCCAATGATTGTTATTGGGACAGTAGTTGGATTTTTGTTCGCACTGAATAAAGTGCTTGGGATGATTTTCCTGCTGCTCTTCATATTGGCAATGGTTGCATATTTTATCTGGCTTGCAATAAAGTTAATCTTTGCAACACCGGCACTTTTCCTGGATGATATGGGTCCAATAGTTGCAGTCAAGAAAAGTTGGAACATTACTAAAGGTAAACTCGGAAAGGTTGTAATACTGCTCTTAATCACTGCAGCAATGGGTGTGATTGGGAGTAGCTTTGTAGGCGAACCTATGCAAAGCAGTTTCTGGAGTTTTGCGTTTCATGGATCAATCTTTTACCTCTTGCTCTTTTTGATCTTGAGTGTAATCAGTGCGGCCATTGCAGGTCTACAAGTCACTTTCGTCATGCAAGCATATGATGACATCAAAGGCAAAAAATAGGAGATTTTGGAAAAAGGAATGAGATTGCGATATGCAGGGTTTTGGATACGGTTCTTAGCAGGAATAATTGATGGAATAATAATTGGAATACCTGCATCAATTCTTCAGATGATTGTCGGATTGATTACAGAAAATCCAGATATGTCTCAATTAGTCTCTTTTGCGGTCTTAATCCTGGTTGTTTATCTTGATGGTACCAAAGGTGGAACACCCGGCAAGCTCATTCTTGGCTTAAAGATAGTGAATGAACAAGGTAAATGCATTGGTGTAATAAATGCAGCATTAAGATATCTTGGAAAAATAGTATCAACAATTATTCTTGGCATTGGATTTCTTATGGTTATATGGGACAAGAAGAAACAAGGTCTACATGATAGGATTGCTGATACTTATGTTGTTTGGAAATAATGTCCAAAAATAATAGATCTCGTTCTTTAATACAACAAAAACCTTTTTAAAGCACTCATACATTCCTTAGCTTAATTGGCGAGGTGGTAAAATGGCACGCAGAAAACTACTCATTATAGAGGACGAAGAGCACATTGCGAACGCAGAACGAATGGTTCTTGAAGGCGATTTTGATGTTCACATTGCAAATGATGGCAAAGAAGGTATTGAAAAAGCACACGAATTGAAACCTGAAGTCATTCTTTTGGATATCATGCTTCCGGGCATGAATGGCTTTGATATATGCAAAAAAATACGGGCCAACAAAGACCTAAGTGAGACTAAGATAATTATGGTCACAGCCAAAGATCAACAAAAGGATGAGCTTGAAGGTATGGGTCTTGGAGCTGATGACTATATCATGAAGCCATTTGAACCTATTGAATTGATGCACGTAGTAAATCAGGTGCTTAAATCGTAGACATGACGCCCTTTTTTTCTTTCCTTTTACCTGTATTTCATTCTTTCAATACATTTCTAGGTACATATTTAGGAGAATTCTTCAAGACTTCAATTGAGCTTGTTGTGTTAGTAATAATTTCATATATGATTTTCAGTGAACAAAGAAGGGAGAAACTCTTGCATCTTAATTTTATGAGCATAGCTTTTGCAGCTCTAACTCTTGACAAGCTAATCCGGGTAATCTTGCTGGTGGCAATAATTTTTGGGGGTATGGATCCTGCGGGACCTCCAAGCGAAATCTTCATTGTGTTAGCCAGTCTAGAAATCCTGGCATTAGTACTTATTGCCAATGCATTCACCTTTCAAGCACGTAAAAGAGCTATATTCTTTCAACGTGTAAAAACAGAGGTATTGAGCATAGTGTTAATTTTCACGTTTTTGCTTTTTGGATGGGTTTTAAATGCACATATGTTAGATCATAAAATCAGCAATCTAGGCATATTCATTTTTTTGGAAGGACTAAAATTAGTGATTCTGGGTTTTGCTACATTCCTTATAATTTTTAAGATGGGAAAGGAAAAATACAAAGGCACAGTGGTCATGGCTTTTGCATTCTATATGATTACACCACTCTTAGCAATAATCAGGATGACAATCTGGGACACGAGAATTCTGAAGGTGATCAGCCACCCATTTCCGCTCATAGCTGTACTACTATTTACCAGGGCTATCTATCTTAAGCTTGTGGATAAGGCCACACTTAAGCAACAGATCACCCTAACCCGATTTAAATATCGTCAGGAAAAGGAATTGGGTAAGATGAAGGACGAGTTTATAAGCACAGTAAGTCACGAATTAAAGACTCCTTTGACGTCGATGCGGCTCTATTTGTCATTATTGCTTCAGGGAAAGCAAGGTAGCCTGAACGAAAAACAAAAAAGTGTAATTGAGATAATTCAATCTGAGAGCAGAAGATTAACAGAGCTCATAGCGGATTTATTGCAACTATCAAGGCTTGAACACAAAAAACTCAGCTTGAATGTCACCAGAGTAAAACTAAGGCATTTGGTTGAAAGTACATACCACAAGAATATTGCTGAAAGAAAGGAGATCAAAGTATTCAACAGAATCCCCGAGGAATTCACAGTTGATGTGGATAGTGCAAAATTTAAGCAAATCATCATTAATCTGTATGGCAATGCAGTAAAATATACTGATAAGAAAGGAAGCATCTGGTTTGACGCTAAACTAGGAAAGGATAGCTGGTCTTTCTCTGTCACAGATAATGGTTGGGGCATACCAAAAGCTAAGCAAAAACAGATTTTCAGCAAATTTTATCAGGTAGAAAATTACCTTACCCGAAAAAAAGGCGGTACAGGCTTGGGACTTGCTATAGCAAAGCACATCGTGGATCTCCATGATGGACAGATCAAGGTATCATCGGAATTGAGAAAAGGCAGCACATTCACCGTAATAATCCCAATACAATTAAAGAGCAAATAGAGCATTTAGAAAGATATTTAAATAATATGTTGTTTATGTCAAAATGGCCAGGGCCAAAAAAAAGAAAAAGAGTGGAAAGCCACCGTATGCAATTTTTGGTATTGTTGCAGTCGTACTTCTAATAATCATTGCAATCATAATATGGAATAATTATTACAAAGATCCAGAAAGTGTATCAAAATATTGTCCATCTATGGAAGGGCAAGACTTATTTAATTGTCTGTACGAGGCAGCTGAAGAACAACAGGACGTTGAGATTTGCAAAGCAATTGATGATTCACAATGGCAAGACTGGTGCTTGGCTAATGTGGGAAAACTTGTAAATGATGTTGAAATCTGCAGTATTATTGTGAACCAGACTACAAAAGATGCCTGCTATACAAGAGTTGCTATAGAATTGAATAGGTATGATCTATGTAATACAACCAAGACCCTTGTATGGAGAGATACCTGCAATTGGGAGTTTGCCCATAGAGACTGGGAGTTCCATCATTGTCATATGATATCTAAACCAGTCACCAAATGGAGATGTTTCTATGACTTAGCCGTCAATAAATCAGACCACTTTACATGTGACTTGGTCGGACGCGAAGAAATCCGTGCAGATTGCTACACTGATATTGCAGTAAACACTCAAGACATTGAGGTATGCAGAAGAATCGTCAATCAGAGCAAATTGGATGCATGTCTTTTCAAACTAGGTTACACCGGTCCAAATCCAGAAGCATGTAGTTTTATTGATGAAAACCTTGTTAAATATGCATGCTATATCAATGCTGCAAGAATATTACAGGACCCTGAAATTTGCGAGTATATCTTCAGTGGAACTATGAGAGCAGAATGTTTTGAAAAAGCTAATTCAACTGTGGAAATCAATGCAACTACAGGATAAGGAATATTTGCTTCTTAATCATTATTAAAACCTAAACTAAAAAGAAGAATTCAAAAAAAAAGAATTATTCGTCAGTATCTCTTCTGATTACTTTAACAGCATCTATCTTTACTGTAATAGGAATTGGAACAGCTGCTTCAAGAAGTTCTACAACAACCTCTTCTTTTGCCTTGTCCACACGAGTAATCTTGGCTTTTTCGCGTTTGAAAGGACCGCTTATGATCTCAGCAATATCATTCTTCTGGATATTGATGTCCTTCTTCACTCTTTCAAGCATGTGCTCTATCTCATTATACTGAATCTCTTTTGGAAGTACGCCTCTTGCATATGGAACTCCAAATGCAGCCTGTTCAGCGTCTTCAATCTTTTCCGCTTCTAGAAAAATATATCCTCTCATTCCATGAGGCCGGACTATACTGTGGACAGCAATCTTTTTTCTCACAACATTGCTTGAAAGAAAACTCATAACCTGATCCTCTCTATTTGCTGTTGTTCGCAGTCCAAAAATATGAGTGGTCATCTCGTCTGTATTGGCCTTCTCTACCTTAACACTTGCTTCAGTAGGCTCATCAGGTTCTACTGCTTCAAGAATTGGTTTTGGAGCTGGTTTTACGTCTTTTTTTAGATCCTTAAATTCTTCTTCTTCAAGCGCATCAGTTTTTTCAGATTTTGCTTTTTTGAGTTCCTTATCTGTATTTTCAATCTCTTCCTTAGCAACTTGAATCTCTTTTTCTATCTCTTCCTCTTTTTTTTCCTCAACTTCCAACTCTTTCTCTTCTTCTTCAAGCTTCTCTTCAGCTTCTTCGATCTTCTCTTCAGCTTCGATAATATCCTTTTTCTCTTCTTTTTCCAGAGTTTCTTCTTCTTCCATTCCTTCTGTCATCTTTTCGATTGTTTCCAATGCTTCTTTGGCTGTCTCGTCCATTGGCTCAGGTTCATCTACAGAATTTTTTTTCTCTGGTTGTGACTCAAGATCATCCTTGGTATCAGTTGGTAATTTTTCCTCTTGTTCTTCCTTGTCTTCCTTTTTGTCTTCCATTCTACCCTCTTATGAATCTTGAAATCATGATTATTACAAAACCAAGCAATCCTATAACTAAGATACCTAGTGCAGATACCTTAACAACTGCTGAGAATTCTTCTCTATTAGGTTTCTTTGTGATTCTAAGTACTCTTAAACATTCTGTTCCGAATTGTTTTGCTTTTGCCATTCTACCTTAATCTACATCAGGAAAATATACCTTTGGTTTAAGTCATGATTTAAAAAGGTTTTTGTTTTTAAAAAGACCTATCTACCTAATGAATTCGATACCGAGCTCACTTCCTATCTCATCTCTCCTAGCGTCGTTGCTTGATAAGGATTTGCCTCTAATCTGGGTGCTCTTGACACCTGTGACAATGAGCATGACTCTGATTGTGCCTTCTAGGTCATCGCTAATCTGGGCTCCCCAAATCATCCTTGCGTCATCGTCAAGCTTTGCACTTACAGTCTCAACAACCCTTCTTGCTTCTTCCAAGGTCATATCGTTTCCACCCATAACATTGACAAGTGCACCGTTTGCACCACTTATATCGACGTCAAGAAGTGGATTTTGGATGGCCTTTTCTACAGCTTCAATAGATCTGTTATCTGTATCACTTTCTCCAAGACCAATTAATGCTACGCCGCCGTTTCCCATCACTGCTTTTATGTCTGCAAAGTCTAGGTTGACAAGACCTGCCTTGGTCACAAGCTCTGCAATTCCTTTTACAGCGTTGGTCAGGATCTCATCTGCAATCTTAAATGCTGTATGAAGCGGAAGATCAGGTGCGAGTTCTAGCAATTTGTCATTTGGAATGACAATAAGAGTATCGACATTCTTTTCTAGATTCTCCAGACCGAGCATTGCATTTTCTACACGGCGTTTTCCTTCCATCTCAAATGGGATAGTAACCACACCTACAGTTAGGGCACCGAGTTTTTTTGCAATCTCTGCAATAACCGGGACTGAACCAGTACCAGTTCCGCCACCAAGACCGCATGTGATAAATACCATGTCTGCACCAGTCATTGCTTCTTTTAATTCATGTTCACTCTCTCTAGCAGCGTCACTGCCTACTTTTGGAATTGAACCTGCGCCTAATCCTTTTGTGATGTCTTTTCCGATTAATATTTTTTTGTCAGCGCTTGTGTATAGAAGGTCTTGAGCATCAGTATTGACTGCAATGGTTTCAGCACCAACAATTCCAATCTCTGTTATTCGATTGATTGTATTGTTTCCACCGCCACCTGCACCTACAACCTTTATCTTGGCCTTTTGTTTTGCGAGCAATTCCTCTAATTCAGCATCCATTACGTTCTGTCTTCCATATTCTTCAGAAGGATTTATGTCAACCATTAATGCACCTCCGCACCCCATAATTCAACGTGATTTGTTATGAGTAGAGGAATAGACCAGGTTTATATAATTATTGGTTATGTGAAGGATAGAATCAATGGTTTGAGAGCTTGTGCGTTTGGAATTCTAGACTTTTCTATAATTTTCTAGAAAATTCTAGAAAGTTCCATACAGAGTTTTTTGGATGTATTCATATTGGCATTGCAGGTTAAATTAATCTCTATTACAAAATAGTAATAAAAGTTAATAAACCCCTAACTAAACTTAAGTGCAAGAGGGTATAACGTGGATTTTGCAATTCCAAAGGTTAAGAAGAAGAATCTAGAGAAGTATCATCCTACTCATAAGGATATCGCTTTTGAGTTTGCCAAGCGAATCAAGAAAGAGGTCGGAGATTATATCAAGATGATTGTTCTTTTTGGTAGCACAACCAGAAAGCAAACGACTAAAGAGCGCACAGGCGATATTGATATCATGATCATTCTCGATGATACTATTTTCACCTTGGACCAGGATTTTACTCAGACATACAGGATTATCGTTGAAAAAACAATTAATACAATATCGCGGAAGCTACATATTACTACATTTCGGCTAACAACTTGGTGGGAATACATCCGAGCAGGGGATCCTGTGGCAATAAACATACTGCGGGATGGTGTTGCACTTGTTGATCCAGGCATATTTGATCCTTTGCAGATGCTTCTTTATCAAGGACGGATACGACCAACACCTGAGAGTGCTTATGCATACTACCAACGTGCTCCAAATACACTCAGGAATTCTAAGTGGCATGTCATGCAAGCAACCATTGATCTTTACTGGGCTGTGATTGACGCAGCACATGCTGCCCTGATTAAACTAAATTGTGTTCCTCCAAGTCCAGAATTTGTTCCACAACTGCTTGAAGACAAGATGGTCAAAAAAGGGCTTCTTGACAAGAAGTATGTCAAGGTAGTGGATAGGTTCTACCATATTGCTAAAGGTGTAATGCATAATCAGATAACACATGTTGACGGAGACAACTATGACCAGTATTACAAGGAAGCAGAGGAATTTGTCAAGGTAATGCAAGATTTCTTGAAGAAATAGTTATCGTGATCATATTTCTTAAATTTTAATGAATAAATAATTAGAATTGGCTATATTTCTGACTCTCCAAGCCAGTCTCTGCTATCACAGAGTTCTTTCTGTGCATAACACAGATTGAGCAACACACGCGTGTGTGGTCTTGTCCGCGCCTTTTAGCGCGGAATTAAGGCCAGGCTATGACCTGGCATGACTTGGATGGCAATGTTGATGTCAATCACACTTTTTTTAAACAGATATGTTTTTCGATAGCCTATGCACTTTGATACCTGGAAAAAGAAAACCTTGGACAAGCTCTACAAGCCAGATGCATCTAGAAAAGGAGATGTTGATGAAGAGATCAAGGAGCTTATTGATTGCATTAATGAACTGGATGATTTCTATACCACAAGTTCATGCGCTGGAAGAATTATATTGGTTGAGGAAGCCAATATCCGACACGATGTAAATTGGTTATACTACTCGCATAAGCACGCGATTTTTCAGGACATTGAAAAGAGTCTAGATAAAAACACTGGCAATCTTGTCTGGTTCCGATTTGAATCTATGATTCTGCATATCTCTGCAAGGAATGAACGTGCTGCTGGAAAACTACTAACTGCTTGCCAAACCGCAGGACTTAAACGTGCAGGCATAATATCTCTCATGAATAGAATTATGATCGAGATTATCGGAAATCAAAAGATGAGTGCTCCAATCATGGACCAAGGAAAACTTCTGGTAGGTAAAGATTATCTGGAGATTCTGGTTGGCAAAGCAAATGAGATGATGGGTCTGAATCTAGAACGAATAGACAAACTGAAAAAAGAAATCAACAACTTCGCCCTAAAGTACGAAGTATGAAAATAGCAAAAAATGTGAGTTGACATACAAGCAAAGTTGTTGCTTCAAAAAAAGGATACTTTATCCTCGCTGGAAACAACAAGGTATTCTTTTTTTGTAATAGAAAGAA
>JAHJEM010000060.1 GCA_018825425.1 Nanobdellota archaeon
ATGCCATTTCAACACACTTGACTGTGGCGAGGGAATTAACCAAATAGGCATGCATTGTGGTGATGTGTATCATTATGAATTTGGCAATGAATTAGATACTATAGCATGTCGTGATGATGATCATCTTGTACCTATAGGCCTGCCATTCTTATGTGCTAATCCGACTGATTGTCTTTATGGGGATGAATATTTAACAGTAGATTCAGATTATCCTCATTATCAATGCTACGAAGATGGTGAAGTCAGACTCAATCATGGAGGTTCACTAATCAAATGCATCGGAGAAAATATTGCTGGAACACCAATAAGTAAATGGTGTCCTATACATTTTGAATGGGACGAATCCGCAGGTGTAGGAGGCGAGTGTCGTATTACAAATGACCCTGACAGGTGTGACCTTGGAACAATGTATGATGTAGATTTACCAGATGACACTCCTTGGCAATCCAATTGCTCTGAAAACATGACTGCATGGGACATTAGATCTAACTATAGCACAGAATACCAATGCCTCCGACCAAAAGCAGCATCACCTGACCCGCCAGATATGGGTCCATACCCAAAACATGCAGCTTGCTGCAAAGACTTTTCAGTTTCCAACTATGACGATACGCTCAATCCATACAGACACTACGGATTCTTCCTGATCAAAGATGTCACAATAATCTAAGAATGAATCAAATCCAATAATTCTTTTCCGAATCGTCTTACCTTTACAGGGCCCATTCCATATATCATTTCAAGATCTTCTAGTTCTACAGGCTCGCTTGTTGCAAGTTCTATTATGGTCTTATCATGGAGTATGAGATATGGTTGGATTCCGAGTTCCGCTGCTTTTTCTCGTCGCCATTCTTTGATTCTTGCTTCGATTGCTGCATGACCCTTTCCTTTCTGTTTATTAAATAACTTAGTCTGAGTTTTGGGTTCTTCCTTTGCGCCAACAATCTTTTTCATTTCACTGTTAAAGAATCTGGTCAAGCTTTTTCCTGTATAGGATATATATAATGATTTTTTTGCCCTAGATAATGCTACATAAAACAGTCGTTTCTCCTCTTCCTCGCGGTCATATTCTTCTCGTATGAGTTCCATTACAGGATGATCGCTTCCACGACATGGAAAGTTTAGGCCTGTTGCACCTATTACAAACACGAGTTCTGCTTCCATTCCTTTTATCGCGTGTATGGTTGCAAGTGTTACAGCAGAATCTTCACCCAGAACACGTTTCAATTCCTCTGATCTTATGGTGTGTTTGATGTCGCGTTGTTTCATAATACTTGAAAGGTCTGTTAACTGCCTGTTTGTTCTTGCAAGAACAAAGATCTCTGATCTATCTAATTTAGATGCTAGAATTGTTTGGATAACAAACTCGAATTCTGCAGCTTCATTTGCAAAGTTAAGCAGGCGGACATCCTTTTCTCCCTCAATATGAGAATCCAAGTCTGGAAGACCCATATCTTGAAGAGATGCATTGAATAGTGAGACAATATGTGCTGTTGATCTGAAATTTTTGGTGAGTGTGATTATCTCTGCTGAATTTTTGTCTTCAAAATCCAGGATGTATTGTATTTTTGAGCCTCTCCAGCCAAAAATGCTCTGCCTTGGATCACCTACACAGAATAAGTTTGGTGCATCAAATACTTCCAACAAATTTTCTTGTTCTGAATTTATATCTTGGTATTCATCGACTAGAATATGATCAAATTTTGGGATGATTCCTGGTTGCATGGAAAACAGATTCAAGGTATCCTTTATCTGGTCATCAAAATCACGTAATCCCTCTCTTAACATGAATTCTTCTAAGTGTCTTGCAACATCAAAAACCAGTTTTGCAATTGGGTTTTCAAGAATTGTCTGCTGTTTGCTCCTGAAATAAAAACAGTCATTCATGAATATGTGTGCAAGTTCTTCGTCTGTCTTACCACGCCGCTGATTTACTGTAAAATATTGGTTACAGGCTCTGGACATATCGGTTTGCATGTTCATAAGAGCTTTTTTCATAAGACGCATCTTGTCCCCATATGAAATCACTCTAACCTTTCGATCATATGCAAGATCATTATATTTTTTAAGAATACCTTCACAGAATGAGTTGAATGTTTCAATTCGTATTGGCACATTTTTTAGACGAGAAATCATCTCTTGTTTTGCTTTTCGCGTGAATGTGATTGCAAGAATCTTCTTGGGATCTACTCCCTTGAATTCAGAAAGGAACTCGATTCTTTTGGTAAGAACAGCAGTTTTTCCTGATCCTGCACCTGCAATGCAAAGGATTTTTGGTTTGGGTGACACCACTGCCTTTTTTTGTTCATCTGTAAAACCAGATAGGAAAAATGATACTGCAACGAATAGCTTCTTGTCCTCTTTTGTAATGATTGTCTCATGAACCTTGAATTTCGCCTTTAGTTTTTTCTCATGAAGTGTCGGATTCTTGATTTCTTCTATTCCCTTTAGTGTAAGGTTCAAGACTTTCATGTAACCATTCATGGGCACAAACTCAATGAGCTTATTCATAATAAGATTGCTCAGAATATCATTTAGCTCTTCTTTAGAATAGGCCATTGTTGCAAAAGAGTCCAATCTGAATAGCTTGTTTTTTTGGATGCTCTCATTGCTGTTACCTTGTAAGATATCTATTAAGAGCTTCTTTCCCACTTGAAATGGAAGCTCATTAAGCGCCTTTAGTACATAGAGGTAATCTAGATCTTTCCCACGCATAGATATTGTTGATTGTGATTGATTTAAAAGAATATCGCAAAAAAAGTTAACCCACACAAGCTTAATCAAGGAAATTTAAGATAATATTTATAAACTGAACAGCCATATAATATATTATGAGAAAAAGAGGGTGGAATATTCTATGTATTTTCATTTTTCTTGTTCTGAATGCTTACGCCATTAGCGCCACTTGCACTGTGCAGGATATTGATGTCAACACCATAATCTATGCAGACCTGGTCGGTGCTTCTCAGGAATATTTTATCAGAAAATACGATGTGGACACTGACACATTTAATCCTCCTCAACAGATTACGGGAATTGATACTGATGAAGCATTGGTTGCTGCTTGGGATTTTGATCTTGATGGAGACCTGGATATTGTGACTAAGAAAGTTGAGTATCTTACTGTTCCTGACCGTCATTTTGATGTGAAAATATACTTGTATGAAAATCATCCAGCAGATTGCTTGGTAAAACACACAATCCAGGATAATTTTATTGATGTAAGCGAGACTGTTGACTGTTTGGATCCTATTTGGTGTCATAGGTTTGCCGCTTCTGCAATAGATCCTGATAATGATGGCCTTATGGATATTCTGTTCGCAGTACAAGGGCAAGAAGATAATAGCGCAACAATGTATCATTTGAAGAATACCGGTGGCCTTAATTTTGTAAGACTGAATACTCTCGGTTCAGGCATTGAACATTCAGAGCGAATTGTTGAAAGATTCTTTCCATCTGGCAACTTTGATTCTGATGGAAACTCAGAGATCATTGTACTTGACTATCACACTGGTTTTGCTGGTTCTGCTTTTGATGTTCATTCATACGATGTCATAGAAAGCGTTGCGAACCCACCACAAGCAGAACTGGTCTACAATGGCATTGTGTTCACAACTCATGCAGATTATCCTGCAAGATTATTGTTCAATGCAGGAAAGATCAACAATGCAGACAATATTGATGATATACTTTATGGAATGGATGATGATGGAGAGGATCCAGGACAGATCATGAGAAGATTTGGCCAGGCAACTGGAATATTTGATGGTGAAGCAGAAGTATTGGATATTGCTTCCGGAAGTGAACCACCAGGACCGTATACAGATGTTGATGAAGGTCAAGGCCTTCTTGCCTTTAGAGATTTCAATAGAGACGGCAATGCAGACGTTGTTATTTGCCAACCATACCCTGATCCCACAAATCCTACAGATCCTGGAAAGATGTGGTTTGCCACAGGTATTGGCAATGGTTTTTTCAATCCTTTACAGGAAATAGGTACTTGCATGAATGATAATATTTATGGCTTTGTGCTTGTATCTGCCATGGCACCACCTGATGTTGTTTTGGATCAGCCTGCTGATGGAGCAACCTTAAGTTGCAATCCTGATGTCACATTTAGATTCACTGCAACAGATGATAGTTCGCCTACTATGAGTTGTGATGTTTTTTTGGATAATCAAATAATAAACTCACCTGTTGTAAGCAATGGCAACGCATATTCCTTTGATCACACAATTCCTTTGGACTTTGATCAAACATGGGATTTGATATTTCCCTCAGATGAACTAGTCGCTTATGATCCATCAGTTGTTTTTGAGACTAATGATGGAGGTTTTATGGTTGCGGGAATGGAATGGAACGCAATCCAAACAAATTCAAGGCTTTTAAAATTAGAAGAAGATGGTTCAGTTGATTGGGACATTATCTATAAACAAGATGGCACATGGGGTGGTCTTACTGATGCCATTGAAACAAACAATGGAGATATTGTATTTACAGGTGTAAAAGGTGTTGGTGGTGGAGCGACACATGAAATATTCGTTGTTAGACTGAATTCAGGAGGCGGAATGATCTGGAATAAAGTAGTATGGTCTGGCGGTCAGAGATACGTTTCACAAATTATTGAGATGAATAATGGGAATTTCTTGATTGCAGGGTCACAAACAGTCAACCCTCTAAGATTTTTACAGATTGTAGATGGTTCTAATGGAAATCCAATCGGACCTCAAGTTGAGATTCCTATTGGTGAATTCAATAACATGATAAAAGTTGAGGGTGGCTATGCGATCTTAGGTTATACTGCTGGTGATTTCAGGGTTTGGAAAGTGGATGAAAACCTTAATGAGGTGCTTGATGGAACCATCAATCTGCCTTTGGATCAGGTAGGATACACTATTGATCAAGCAAGCGATGGTGATTGGCTAATTGAAGGAAGTAATGGTGGAGGCAACGACATGATTGTTGTTAGAGTGTCACCTGATTTGTCAACTGTCAGATGGACGTATGAGTATACAGGAAATGGTAATAGCCAGAGAACAACTGTTCAGGAAATATCAAAGGGCGATGTGTTAATATCAAATGAAGGATTCAATCCTGACTCAGATTATTATTTTATACGTTTGGATCGAGATGGAAATATCATATGGAAAAAATATTTTGATAAGACTACAGACTTGTTCCGTGATGTCATACAAACGTCTAAGGGAGACTTTGTGGCTGTCGGAGGATCTCATTCTGGAAATTGGGATGGTTGGATAATCAGATTCTCAGATACATGCCATAAGTGGAGAACAGAATGTAGTGATGATGAATTATATCTTGGTGTGAGTGATACGTGGGAGTTCTGCCTTAGCCCAGATATTTGCGCTTGTACTATCAATCAGGTCTTTGTGTTTCCTGATTGCGCTAGCGGTAACTCTTTTTTCTGTGAAGCAGGTGAAGAAATTGATATTTATGCTATCTATACTGGTAATTGTCCCACACCTGTTCATCTTCAGGTGAGTGCGAATGACTCAGATAAAAATTGCATTATTGATTACATAAACCAAGATGTTTTAGGTATGGAAATAGTATGTGCCAATTCACCTTGTCAAGAGAGTTGGACAATTCCTGACTTACCAGAAGATTGCTATAGTCAGCTGTTGGGTACAAACACATCTACAATATGGGATACTGCAGTCGGTACAGGGACATTGGAAGCAGAGGCACCAGCATACGGAACATTCAGATTCAATGGAACTGAAAACTCTCCCTGTGCATACTTACCATATGATAAGGACTTCTTTATCGTTCGTGACATGTCAGGTCTACTCCAATTTTACAGATCCAAAGAGGATGGGACCTTTGAAGCACCTCTTGCTCTTCCTGAAGTTGAGAAAGGAAAGCTGATTGATGTTGCTGATGTGGATCTTGATTTTGATACAGATGTAATAACATATGATTATGAATGGGGTGGCCAAGTCAAGATGTACTGGTATGAGAACAACCCGTTTACCTGCTTTGAAGAGCACGTGATTGATGTGTTCCCTGCATTTCTAGACATAACTACACGTCCAGAATGTGATTGGAGTGGCAATGGCATATGGTGTCTGCGCGAGAGTACTAAGGTAGCTGATTTCAATAATGATGGATACGCAGACATTCTGCTTATGGAATCTGACCAGAATCCAAATTCAGGAACAGAATTCACGATCTTTTTCAATGATCAGAATGGCAATTTCACAGGCGTGATATCAAATAATACTGCAGATGGAACCCCTCTTACAACTGATGCATTGGACTGGCCAACGTCAAGAGGAATGGCTGTTGCAGATTATAATATGGACCAAAATATTGACATGGTAATTATGGATTATAATAGCGCAGGAGCAGTGCCTATGGATCAATTTATATACCTCGGCGATGGAACAGGTAATTTTTTGGAGCCTGCTATTAGCATATTTTCAAGCCCTGCATCTGTAAGTGTGATTAAGGAAGCTCACACTAATGGTGATGATATTCCAGATATTATTCTAGGATTGGATGACGATGATGATCCTGGACAGGCATGGGTGTACTTTGGAAATGGTGGTGGGGGATTCAATTTTGGCGGTGAATCTTTTGATGTATATCCAGGGGTGGAAGGAGGATCAACTCCCGTCCGTTCAGAAATTGTATTACAAGATTATGACAAGACCAATCCTAACATTGACATGATACTTTGCGAAAATCCCTGGCCCTATACTGACTCCCGTCTTGAATTCTGGGAAGGAGATGGAGCTGGCCACTTCTCTATGATCAACACCCTATCTTCAGATTGTTCTGGAAGACCGCTTGCATTCCCACTTCTTGAATATTGTGGTGTAATTGAAGAGCCATGCACCCTCGACTCTGATTGCTGCCAGCAAGGACAAGGTGGCTATCCTTATAACCAGTATTGTGTTGGAATTATTGGAGATGAACACTGCTGTCCTGTAGGTATGTCTTGGAATGGAACAGATTGTACCCGAGAATTTGGTTGTGGAAATGGAATCATTGAACCGGGAGAGACCTGTGAATTTATCAGTCTGTTTCCTATTATGGAGATCTGGGGAGACCGTATTTTCGGATGCCATAATTTTGATAATTTTATCACAGATCCAATGATGCTGAAATGCAATCTTCCTGGGGAATATGAAGAATGTTTGTTCAATACAAGTAAATGCACTTGGTCTTTAGCAACGCAAGATTATGACATCTGCGGAAATGGAATCATAGAGGCGAACGAAACTTGTGATTTTGATCCAGATTCTGGAGCTGAAATTTGGGACCCTATTGATGGATGTTGGTGGTTTGATTCTTGGACAGGCGGTAATCTTACGTGTATTAAACCGGGCAAAGAAGGAGAATGCCACTTCAATACAACAGAGTGTATCAGGGGAGACATATCTATCGCCATGCAATGTGGTAGGGCATATCATAGTGAGACAGGATACGAAATCCTGACTACTGCATGCAACGATTCTCTTTACGAAAGAGACCTCATGTTTGAGTGCGAGATATTTGACTGTGCCTATGCAAATGAGACTGAACATGATCCTGACAGATACGCGTGTTACCCTCACGGTTCAACTAGAAAAAACATAGCGAATCAGACCATACAATGTGTGGGTCAGGGTGTTGCAGGAGACACCATCAATACTTGGTGTCCAGAACACTTCTATTATCATGAAATACTTGAAATGTGTTTATTTGATGGAGAAACTTGTGATAGGGGACAGTTGTATGAAGATGACCAATATACTGCCTATCCAAATTTCGAGGCCAATTGCAGCCTGCCTCTTTGTATTATTCTTGGAAACTACACCATCTCATACCAATGCCTTGACCCAGATGACCCCTTCTACCCCGACCCACCTGATGACGCATATCCAAAAGACACAACCTGCTGTCACAATTTCTCAATAGCAGACTACAACGATAGCATTTATTTGTACAGAGAATATGGATTCTATAACGACCTGCCTGTTCTCATAATTTAAAAAAATATATAAAGAAGACTCTCTAGAATTCTAATAAAGAGGTGTGTTCATGGATAGGCTGCTTTATTTCATATTATTAATCACATTTACACTTATAATCCATTCTACAGCAGTTTTTGCTTGCACCCTCGATGATGTAACAATCACAGGAGATTGCGCAGGTGGCACTATACCTGAATGTGAAGAGGGAGAATTGATCACAATTAACGCAGATTACGCTGATTGTCCTGGAACAGTCTATCTTCAGGTTGACGCTAACAGCAGATATTGCAGTATTGCTAACCAAGGCGCAAATATTCAAGGAATGGACATCCAATGTGATGCTAGCCCCTGCCAAGCGACGTGGGAGATTCCTGCAAACACACCCTATCTTTGTCAAGGTTATCTCTACACTGCAGGATTCACAGGTCTATTTGAAGAAGTAGAACAAGAAAATCTATTAGCTGCAAATACTGCCACAGGCAGCTTTTTCTTTGAGGAGATAAATACTGAAGGTGCCAGATTATTCGGTAGTGAAGGTGTTGATATTAGCTCGCACTATTCTGAAGGAGGAGACTTCTATTCCCAACCATATCGTACAGGTCTGCTCGGAAAATACAGACAAGGCACAATACAATATTCCAACCTCTACCTGAACAAGTTTACAGAGTATGGTCGAAGGTTATGGGCTACTGACGTACAGGTTTCTCCTTGGCCATGGGGATTTGGTGGCGCATCCCCCTCATTGCATTATGGTTATAGTGCAGGTCCTGAAGGACATACCTTCTTTCCTTTTGTAAAAGTAGACGTTATTGGAGGTGGCGCACCATACACTCACAGGTTCAATCTGAAAGGACAACTGTTTGACGAGAATGGTGTTCAAGTCTGGGGTGGCCCAATACAAATATTTGGACAGCAAGATCAGGAAAAATATGTACGGGATGTCCAGAATGATTCTCTTGGGAACATGTTCATTTTCATGCAATTATGCGCTAACTCTGATACATGTAATCATCACACGAATGCTGCTAGAGACTATTACATTATCAAGGTCACTCCTTCAGGGAATGTTGCATTTACAAACCAGCTTCCTTCCCTGACACATAGAGGTATTACAAGCTTTGTCCCTGACCAAGAAGGTGGAGTGATTGTTGCATGGCAGAAATCATTCTCCTACATGACTAGCCAATACAGTTACATGATACGATATGACTCAGACGGAAATGTAGCTCCTGGTTGGCCTACCGAAGGCGTCATGATCTGGGATTACATGGCAGAAGCAGACCAGATTGCGCATAGCCAAGGATTCTATGGCAGACTTGAATTGAAGGATGGCATAACCTATTATACCACATCTTATTCTGAGGCCAGTCCTTATGTCTATCACACTATGATCAATGCAAGAGACATGGATGGAAATCTTGCACCTGGCTGGGCTTTTGAAGGACGGGATATAGGGTCCTATTGCGCAAATTTCTGTTCTACACCAGAAATACTTGGAATAACAGAGGACGGACATTTTTTCATGGCAAGAACTGAAGACTGGTTCAATCATGGATACGGAAAACTCCTGAAATATGATTCTGATGTAAATATTGTACCCGGTTACCCAAAAAACTTTGGATATGGTTATGTGCGCACAACGCCATTCATAGCTGCTGTTGAAGGAAATGATATTTACTTGGGTTGGGTTGATGGTCCAACTCATAGTGCAAAAAACGCATATGTAATAAAAATTCTTGAAGACAATACCATTGCCTGGACTCCAGGAGTTAAACTTAGAACAACTGACCAGAATTGGCTTGATGATCTAAAACCCGACAATTTTGGCGGAGTAATCACAACTATACACTCCATAACCAGCCAAGGTAATGGTCTGCCGTCTATTCGTTCCAGAGCACAAAGGGTAAACAGACCGAACAATCCTCTTGTTGCAGGAGAGATATTCTGTAAGACAACCGGTGATTTTGAGCCGTGCGAGAATTTTGGACTCGGAGAGATTGTCAGTGAAATCGCTGTGGAATGTTTTGACTATGATTACGGTATAGATTACGCACGCCTAGTTGTAACGCCCCCTGGTGGAGGAACCCTTATTGACCAACCAAATAATCTTGTTGATCATGACCTATACATATTGAATGGACTTACTATGGAACTAACTGAAGGGAACTGGCAGATTGCTGCAACATGTAATGGAATAGGGACTGAAAGAGACACAGCATACATTAGCTGGGATGTATTTCCTCACCCTTGCGGCAACGGCGTTGTTGATCTGGGAGAAGAATGCGATAGCTCTGCAGGAGATGGATGGGGAAGGATTGATAATTGTAATGATTTTGACACATTTGACGATGATCTAGTAAATATTGCTTGTTTTAATATGGCTTCAGCACATCCTTGTTTCTTTGATACAACAGGTTGCGCACCTGTATCAACCCCTGTTTGTGGGAATGGAATAATTGAACCTGGAGAGACGTGTGATTTCATAGGATATGACGCAGGCACAGGTTTGTTTGATGCAGAAGAATGGGGCCCGATCGATGGTTGCAGATGGTTTGATTCCTGGCAAGGCGGAGAACTTCACTGCAGAGAACCCGGTGATATTCACCAATGCCATTTTGATACATTTGGCTGCGTCCAAGGAACATTTCCTATTCCTATGATCTGTGGACCAGTTTATCATCTTGAGACTGGATTTGAATTGAATACAGTTGCATGTGATGATAGCAACTATGCTCAACAACCTATTGCTGAATTCCCCTGCCCTAATGATGATGATTGCATCTATGGCGATGAGACGGATCCAGCAAATCCAGAATTTGGTTGTTGGGATGATGGAGATATTGTTTTCAATGACGCAGGCTATCCCATAAAGTGCATAGGAAGGGATGCAAGCACAAATATCATCAACACTTGGTGCCCTGCACAGTTTGAATGGAGCATTGATGATCAACAATGCATCTATACAGGAGCAACATGTGATAGAGGACTTATCTATGATGAAGAAGCAATAGGTCTTGGAGGAGAGTACCAAGCAATCTGCAGTCAACCTAGAGAAGATATTGGAATTGACTACGATATAAACTATCAATGTTATGATCCTGATGACCCATTCTATCCAGATCCTCCTGATGATAGCTTCCCAAAAGATATTGCCTGCTGCTATGGGTTTGGGGTTGCTGATTATTTCAATCCAATATTGCCATATTGGGCATATGGATTCTTTGATGATGAGGATGTTGTGATAATATAAAAAAAATTTATAAAGCCGTATTTCTGAAAGTCTAATAAAGAGGTGGAATTGGTTGAAGTGCATCTGCTATTTGCTGGTCTTATTACTGAGTCTAAGCATGTCTTCGGCAGATTGGCAGGCGTATCATCATGATTTTGGTCGGTCTGGTGTGGCGACTGGAAAAGGCCCTTTTCAAAACGATGAGATCTGGTCTGTGAATGTTGATGATCCTCCTACTCAGATTTTTCATGTGGGTGATGAGATTATTGTTCGAATGGACGGTTCATCATCAGGAAATGATTGGATACAAAGATTTAAGGCAGTTGATGGTGATTCAAATCATCAAAAATATCATTTTAATACAGGTTTGCCTTCAGAAAATAATAAGATTCTATTTGGTGATGGTGATTCAATTTATGTTACAAGAGCAGGATCTCCTCAAACAGTTATTCGCGTTAGATATACTAATTTCAATTTTCTTGAA
>JAHJEM010000061.1 GCA_018825425.1 Nanobdellota archaeon
AGAGTGTGAACCTAAACTAAGTGAATGGGCTAATGGTAAAGCGCAAACATTCACATGCACAGTGGTACCAATAGAGAAGAGCAAACCATTCAGTAGTGGTTTTGATATTGCGTATACAAAGGATGGAATATCACACCAAGTTGAGGGAAGACTAACAAGTGCAAAGGTAGACTAGAATTCCCTATCAACCAAGAAGTCAACAAGCTCTTTGAGAATTTTTTTATTCTTGCACTCAGGCAGGATTGGTTCTACATCTTTCCAGCTCTGAGTTATTATTTTTTCTGCCTTTTTTTTGGCATAATCGATTGCACCGTGCTTCTTGATTATGTCAATTGCTTCATTGATTAGTTTTTTGTCATTTGTGTGCAAGTTTAGTATTTCTGTAAGTCTCTTTGTATCCTTTTTTGGGGCTGTGTCCAGAGTGTGGATGACCAGAAGTGTCATCTTGCCCTCATTTATATCATCTCCAAAATCTTTTCCCCACTTATCACCACCCTCTATGTTTAGGATGTCATCTTTTATCTGGAATGCAATTCCAATTGCACGTCCAAAGTTTTCTAGAGCATCCAAATCCTTGATCTCACCGACTAAGCCTGCCATTCTGCAAGAAAAACCTGTGAGCATTCCTGTTTTCATCCTGCACATCTGCAAGTATTTTTCTTCCTGCAAAGGTTGTGGATTATTGTGCCAATGAATATCTGTTGCTTGCCCCATGTGGAGCATGAATAATGTCTTATTGATCAGATGATAGATTTCAGATTTCAGATGTTCTGATGCTTTGTCCAAAATAAAGTATGGCAATAAGTACATTGCATTGCCTGCATTAATTGCAACGTCAAGTCCAAATTTCTTGTGCATGCATGGATGACCTCTACGCGTATCAGAATTGTCTTCAATGTCATCAACAACCAGGCTTCCGTTGTGTATGAGTTCAGCAATAATGCTGTATTGTATGAATGGTTCTGGATCCTTGTAACAACCAAGTACTAGTGTGAATAATGCAGGTCGCAATCGTTTCCCACCTTGTTCAAAATAATTCCAGATCGGAGTGGTTAGACATTTATTGATTGCGCCCAGGTCATAATCACCTGGACCAAAATTCTTTTCAAGAAATGATTTTGTTATTTTTTTAGGAAAATACTGCTCTATAGTCTGGTCATATTTCTTTTGATTCTTTTTCAAGAATTCTTTGATCATTTTTCGTTGAAAATAATTGCTTGGAACTTATACAGATGATTTTCCAGATCTCGCCAGGCATCAAATGGCATGCCTGCTTTTTGGCAGATGGCATTCAGGAACTGTCCTGCTGTCCAATCCTGCTCTGTTGCAACTTGGGGGAGCAAAAGTCCGGCATTATTGATTATAAGACCATCCTGTCCGACATTAATCTCTTTAAGATAATCATCAGCTCTTTTTACATGAATACGTGTAGGTTTTGTAAGAACACTAATCTCAATGTCTATGTGACTAAGCTCGGTTTCAAGTAAGGGTGGGAACCTTGGGTCTCCAAAAGCAGCGCTTCTTGCACCCTCAATAACACCTTGATATAGTGGGTGGATTGCATGAGGAAAACCAATACAACCTCTCAAATCGCCCTTTTTGTGTAGGGTTACAAATACACCCAATTTCTGGTTGAGATGTTTTGCTTTTGAGATATCTGGCTTTTCTTCTTTGAAATAAGTGGTGATACTATCCCTTGCAAGCGTTAATAGAATGGATTTATCTGCTTCTTCCATAGGTATAGCTAGAGAGCAATTATTTAAAAAGGTTTTGGCTCTATTTGGTGACCTGTCTCTTGAACTTAGCCAAGAAATCCTTATTTGTCTCTGTAAGACCAGAAATTGCATCATTTAATGCTTTCTTAGGGGTCTTTGTGGTTGTCTCAATGATGAACTTAGGTACTCCAACAAGTGGATGCCTAATAGAATATGTAGCCACAAGAACAGCCTTATCATCATTAAGCTGCTTTTTTAGTATGTTGCAGAATGTGTTATCTGCGTCTTTCAGCTCAAACACAAGCCTCTTATTTGTAGACTCTAAAACATTGATTTCCATATTGTCTGTGGGAGAAATAGGGTATTTATAAAGGTTTTTATGCTTTGACTTCTTTAGCAGGGACTGTTTTAATCAGAATACCTTCACTCTTCTCTTCAAAAACACCATAGTCTCCTGGCTTTATCTTATATGCTTTCAGGATGTGTGTTGGAATACGCATAATTGTGGAATCTCCGAGGGTCCCAAATTTCCTGATGTTCTTTCGTTTCCCTGTTAAGATATCAAATTTGATGAGTTCACTTGAGGTAAAATAATCCTCATTGCATTCAGGACAATGCATACAATTCAATTCAATTCCCTCTCTTTTGACCTTTGATGGCTTCACATCACAATTGCATTTGTAGCATGTTTGCATGAATCTTTTCATAAACAGAATAAATATCTAATCATATATATAGATATCTATTTTAGTTTTTTGTAAATTCGTCGTCGATATTCAATAAGCCTAATAAAAATAATCTTCCTATTAGTGTCCACATCAACCAAGGCACGATAATCTCCAATTCTTAATTTATACACCTTGGATTCAGAGAATGATTCCAAAAACATAAATGGATCTACTGTCAATAATCGAAACTTTGCTGCAATTCGATCAGCCAAATTTCCAGGACATTTACGTAAGAATTTATTCACAGAAGGATGTAACTTAATAGAATAACTCATTTGAAGTCAACATATTGATCTTCAGGAGTCTCCCTGGCTGCTTTGAGAGCCTTTTTGGCTTGGTCACTGAGTTCATCACTCTCTGAAAGCACATTCTTAATGAGTTTCATATCCTTCTTCAATTCTAGGATTTCTGCTTCCATTGCTTCTATTGACATAGCCATTACCTCCTGTGGTGTCCTTGAAATATAAAAATGTTCTTAATTATAACTCTTCTCTCTCAAAAACCGATGAATTTCCACCAGAACTGAAAATACAGGCAGAATCATTGAAAATCCCACTCCCCAGTGACAAATAAACCGAAACATTTAAATATGAGAAATAAAGAAAGAACACCATATGACTAAGAATAAAATAAAAAAGAATGATAATTGGCCTGATTTGGCCAGTATTGGACAAGATTGGCCAATAATATCATCTGCGCATCCAATTATCAATCTTGTATAATGATTTCTTCTGTTTTTTGTATAAAATTTATTACAGCAGTTCTGTACTCCTGTATTTTTTCTTTTGTGAATAATATTCTTGTTTCATAGCTTGCGTTGTGCCGATCTGTTTTTAGGTCGGTGTAAAGTTCTGCATCCTCTTTGCTTATTGATAATTCATTTATCAGTTCTGCTTCCTCCTGTCTTATTGAATAGTATTTTATGAGGAATAGCAATGTTGCTGTATGATTTTTAGATGTATAACTTTTTTTTGTTACCAATGCAAGTGCAGAATGGTACAATGCGTAATATAATGTGACGATAAGCCAATCGTTGAATTTTGTTTTGTCCTCGTTTAGTGTGAAGAATTCCATGTTGTGTTTTGCTTTTGCTAAGTATGCCTGGACGAGTTCGTTGTTCTTCTCTATTTTTCTTAGTTGTTTTTTCTGTTTATAGAACTCAATTTGGTTATCAAGAAGTTCTTTGTTTAGGAAATAGTCAGAAATTTTCATTAATTAACACCTCATAGAAATTTTGCTCTCCTTTTATGGGAAAACCTGTTTTTTTAGCTTGAATTATGATATGATCGCTATTGTTTAGAAAAGCATATCTTGAACAAGTAAAGATGTTTAAATTGTAGTTTGATAATGCATCAACCTCTTTTTTGATTGCGCCAAAATCTTGTTTTTTATCAGCTATTATCAAAATGTCAATATCACTTCCTTTTTTTTCTTCTTTGCGTGATGCTGAACCAAATAATATAACTAAATAATGATTTTGAGATGTTTTTTCTAAAAAATTGTGTAATGGAATTTTTACCCCTCTATTTAAGTTGTTGAATTTTCTCAAGGCAATCTCTGCAAATTTTAGAGCAATTAGCTTTTTATTTCTTACTTGGTAGTATGTGTTTGATTTTGTTTTGTTTACAGACAATATTTTTTCTAAAACAAGTCTTTTTAGAGTATTTGCAAGCGAGCTATCTGATAATTCTGTCAATCCCTTTATTTCATTGAAATAAAGCTCTGGTTTTTTTGCTTCAAAATATGCAAGATATACTTTATCTTCAGGTTTCATACACACTGAAAAGCAGTTCTGATATAAATAACTTCTGTTTTTGGAGTAATCACTCCTGTTTGTGGAGCTCTTATCAGCGATAAACAAGCCACAATAATTCGAAAACATCAGAAAGGTCATTTTGTCACAAAATAATGCGTCCAGATCAAGGATGAAATGAACCAAAAGAAAGTATCCAGCCTCAGAGACAAAATAAAAGGCTGAATTTCCACGAATTCTACAAATACAGCCAGAATTATTGAAAATCCCACTCTTCAGTGACAAATAAACCGAAAGATTTAAATATGAGAAAAGGGTATAAGGGGGAATATGACGATTAGACCTAGACTAACAACAGCACTATTATTCTTAGCGTTAGCCATAGGATACAGTCCAAGAAGTAGCGAACCTGTTAAAGCTGACGGACCTGCAATTTCAGGGCGATATGTCGATCATAAACAACAACCACTGGAAAACGTAGGAATTTGGTATAACAGAGAAGGCCAAATCTTCCACATTGTTACAAATGGTAATGGAGAAGCAGTCCTACCAATCACACCAACGTCAAGCGTTGAAGAGCCTGATTATACAGAAGGAGGCAATGGAGAACCTCCAACACCCACTGGTGGGATAGGTTGCGCACCAGGTTGCCAAGGTGGAGTTGAAAGAATTCTACTTCCAGAAGACATGAGAACCGATGTAACCGGAAGAGCATACACAATGAGTATGACCCAACCAGATTCTTTCACAGTGAACCCAGACACACTTTATGTAGATGGATGGTGGAGTAGAGGGGAATCTCCAAAAGTATGGAGTGCAAGAGTACCATTGACATTAGAAGAAGCATTACAAAGTCCAACAATCAATGGAGCATTACCCTATTTCACAGAAACAATTCCAAATGGAAGGGAACTGACAGGTCCTGAAGAAGTAAATGTTAACCCTGAAGAATTTATAGATTATTTTGATGACTTCAGTAGTGAGGAATGTGATCCAACATTATGGCATCCAGGATCATTGCCCGTATTAACTGGAAATGATCAATCCAACCCATTTCCTCAGGAAGAATATAATGCAATAGTATCCGCCGCACAGACTTGGGAACTTTTGAGATTCGGAGAAACAGGAGTAATCTACAATTTTTTGCCATGGAATCAATCTGTCACTGGAGATTCTTATATTAAATTGAGGGAAACACCAGGTTGGCCATCAACTAGTCACTTCGAGGACAACGGATACATTGTAAGAGCTGTTGTCGAACTTAATTCAGGTTATGGAGATGAGTTCACATGGCACGAATTATCATGGAGATGTTTCCAAAATGGAGGTTGGGAAGTCACATCATATTATCCAACTGTAGGCCACAATACAAGTCCTGACCTAGATGAAAAAGATCCTGCATATATGAATATTGAATACGATTTACAGGATGTAACTATTGCTGGAGGCAATGATTTTGAAGAACCAATGTATACTACAAATTTATCTCAATAAATCGCAATATCTTCGTAGTTGAAGAATAAATAATCAGATTCCCCCGCAGGTATTCTCATAAATTCGCAACAGGCCATATTATGAGGCCATTCTTGCTCTGGAATTGGTTCTACAAAGAAATCATTTAAACACCTGTACACATCATTCATAAAACCAGGATGCCCACTATCAGGAATATCTTCACAAGTTAGTTCGTCATGCCCCTCCATTCCGTAATCACACATTGCAGGCTGAGGTACACATGCCTTTCCACCCCCTAGGGAAGAAGATACATCCACGTACTGAAAACCCCTAGGACACCAAGTCTGCTCAACTTCACACTCTATCTCCGATTGATTTGCATTAGTAACTATATCTAACCATTCATAGCACTCCTCAGGCCCTTCGGAATTACCATATTCATCTCCATATACACAGTAATCATAGGAGTTTTCGCACATACCTATTTGTGGAGGATCTGTTACATTACAAGCTGCACCCAATACAATTGTTCGATTATAATCAGTAAAATTCCCACACTTCATCTCTGTATTTCCTGCCCATGGTGCAGTAGGATTCGTGCTCAAGTTAATATGATCTATCATTGTATAAAACATTGCTGGAGCTCCAAATGTAGTTGATATGTTTATTGTGCTGGTATTGTCTAGTACAATTGGATCAGGTATTGTGAATTGTGCGAGGATTGCCCCATTCCATATCTCTTCATTGGTTGATGTGTTAAGGTAATCATGTATTTCCCATCTGTTATTTTCAGGTCCTGTTATCTCGATTATCAGACTATCATCAACACTGTCAAAAAATATTGCTGAAATGCCCACATAGTACTTTGCAGAAAGATTCACCTCAATATGTTTTATAGTCCATGTATCAGGTCTCATCAGACAACTTCCCCATCCAGTAAGATATGGTTCAAAAACAGGCATCTGACTCTTTTCATCGCATTCAAAATAGCGATTGCTGGTCTTATAATACCAATAGTCAGGAGTTGTTGGAGGTTCTGACCCTGCAAACTTCAGGAATAACGGATCTGTAACGTTGCTCTCTATTTCCAGTATAGTTGAATGATAATAAGTCGGTCCTAATGTAAAGTTCTGGCTCCCGCTTGTCTTAAACGATGGAGCAGCCTCATCTGCAGTCTTATAGAAGAATATATCTGTTGCTTCTTCCTCTTGATAATGACAATCTTCAGGTATAAAATCTATGGTCCAGTTGGCAAGGCATGTTTGGTTTCCAGGACAGGGATAATCCATTCCTCTAATCTCCCCTTCTGTTTTCTGTATCTTGCACGTGTCCATAGAATTATTTGCAAATATCCATACAGTCCCCTCAAAATTTATCGGATTGTAATATATCTCTGCTTGTATCTTCTCTCCAATTTCACAAATCTCATCATCTAATCCACCTTCGCAGAAAGGAGTTATAGTAACATGATCAAATCTTCCTTCGCTTACATTTGCAAAATCAGATACTTTGCAACACATGCAGGTATCTCCTTCAGTTAAAACTCCAATATCCGGACTGCATTCTTGTATTTGTTTATTCTGACCATAATCAAAAGTGGCCAGACAGGTTTCATATCCTTGTGTTACACATTCATTTGAACACTCATCTCCAGGATTTGCAGCCACAAATTCACAGTCTACCTTGTGCTCTATACTAGCCAAACAATAAGGGTTACCTCCTTGGAATTCTGGTGGAGAAATCAATCCTCTTTCATCACCAGTAGTATTGATATTGAGGATATGATCACTTGTATGGTTCAGTTCTTCGCATTCAGCAAAGAGTCTGTCCTCATCATCACCCAACAATCTACAGCATAATGCTCCCCAAGGCTTAGTAGGTGAAACTATAGGCTCGTCAGCGAATAAATAGTGGCGATTTGCAAATCCAGGTCCAGAATCCCACATTCCACCATAAAATCCTCCAACAGCGAAATACTTTGAAGTTTCATCACATGTTAGGTCATATAGCTTGAATTCACACTGTATATCCATGACTGCACTCACACTAGGTAGTAAGAATATAAACATGAATAACAAGTATTTCTTCATATAGTTCCCTCTTTTAAATACCTCTATGTTAGGTAGTTTTTATATTTTGTCATATTGAGAAATATATCTTACGAGAAAAATATGGTGGGCCTGCCCGGACTCGAACCGGGTTTAAATCAACCTGCGGTTGATGAACCCGGTACGAATCATAGAATCCACCTCCGAGTATTACTAATCTGCAACAAGTTACAGAAATAGAATGATGGGCCTGCCCGGACTCGAACCGGGGATCAATGCCTTACTTCCAATTATGATGTAAGGGCACTGTCATGTGTGGTGCGCAGCGCCAAACATGCCGACAAAGCTCTTTGGCGCGCATAGCCACTAGACCACAAGCCCATTGAGTGCTATGAATTTAAAAGTCATTTATATACTTTACTAGTCGAATTCATACGCAACTAAACCAAAAAATATATATACACGTACACATACACATACGTGTATGGCAACAAAAACCATTACTATTATGGAAGATGCATACAAGATTTTAGCTAGCAATAAACTACCTGAAGAAAGTTTTTCTGATGTAATTAGAAGAATTACACCTAAAAAGGATATTAGTAGGTTTTTTGGAGCATGGGATATTAGTGACGAAGAAGCTGAAAAAATAAAAAAAACTATCTACGATAATCGGAAACAGAGTCATAAGGCTTTCTTAAAAAAGGTGAAGAATTTATGATAGGTCTGGATACGGATTTTATTGTGGACTTACTAAAAAACAATAAGACTGCAATAAAGAAATATGAAGAGATTGAACATGACAAACTGGTCAGCACAACAATTAATGTGCACGAAGCTTTCTCAGGAGTGTATCTTAAACATATAATTGGCAAGAGGGATGAGCAAAAAACAAGGGATTTCTTCAATAATCTGCATATTTTTCAATTTGATAGCCATGCAGCTGTCGTTTCAGCAAAATTTGGAGCAGAACTTGTTAAAGTTGGATCTACATTAGCAAATGAGGATTGCATGATTGCTTGCACTCTTATAACTAATGGTTGTAATAAATTAGTCACAAGGAATAAAAAACATTTCTCAAGAATAAAGGAATTAAAAGTAATCACATACTAAAACGGCATAAACCACCCAGGAAACAATGTAGTTACCAAAAATGACAACAAGAAACTGGGAACAAAGGGTACTCCTTCTCTTATCCAGACAAATGGTACTTTGGCTTTTTTGATTATTTCCAGCTGTTGCAGTGTCAATCCCAGGCTTTGACGTGCTACCAAGGTCTTTCCCTTGACCACGACATCTTTGAATATCCAGTCGCCTTCTGTAAGTTTGCTCGGATTCACTTTTTTTATCATGCAGTTCCTCTCTACAACTCTTACAGATATCCAGATATAGAACATGAAAAACACTGCTGCGCAAAGCAAGAACACCATCAAGGTTCCTCCAAAAAACAACTTAAACACTACTCCGAATATTGCAATGCACCATGCTGCAACCCTGAATCCGTGATGCATCCTTATGTGTTTCTTGAAATAAGGATAGAATATCTTCCAGTTCTTGATTGCTATAACTCCCGTCCATATGAAACCATATGCAGCACCAACAAGTATCAGGTTGATTACAAATTGGAATACAAAAGGCAGATTAAGAAGGGTTATGGTCAAGGGATTCAAGCCTATCAAAGCACCTATTCCCATAATAAGCTTGCTATCTCCGCCGCCCCATTGGCCTCCATAATACATCAGGAATCCAAGGCCAAGACAGAATACAAATCCAACCATAGAATAGAATATGTAATCATATGACCAGAACACAAGTGAATATATCAGATTAATACCAATACCCAGTGATATGAGTGAAAAGTTCAGCCAATCTGGAACCTCTCGCGTCTTTAGATCAGTATAAGTACCAATCAACAACCCAATCAAACCAGCAATCCAGGTTACAATCATATTCTATCCTTGAGTTAGGTTGTATTTAAAGTTAATGTATAAACAGAATATGAATTCATAAAACACTCAAGAACTAAATATTCATTCTGATATTGTCGATGTTCTTAGCAACATCCTCACCTTTCTTAGTGAGTGTCAAGACCTTTAATCGACCTTGTTTCTCAAACCCGATCAGGTTTGCCCTTTGCATCTCCTGGAGAATCTTTACAACATGAGAATATGTGCAGTCCACTTTTTTTGCAAGGCTGCTTGCATACATATCTTGATTTTTATTTAGAAGACTTACGAGCATAAGTGCAGGTTTCTCCCGGAGAAAAACATTGAATATCTTTGAAGTTTTCATTAACCATCCCCTCGAAACATATGTTCCGTTATATCTTTTCGTAAATCTATTATCCTTTATATATTTTTTGTTTTTGGAAATTTCGCGCAACCGTTAACGCGCCACCCAACAATAATCTTTATTGAACCCCTTATTTAAATATTTTTTGATTTGGATTTTTTAAAAAAAATTATTTCTAGAGAAAAGTTTTTAAAGAGAACTACTAAAAAAATAACTGGGATAGAATCAGCTATAGTTAGCATATTAACTTTAGTGAGGTGAGTTATGACGACAGCATTAATGGGAGGCTTGGTTTTGTTTCTGTTCATCGGAGCAGCAGCATTATTCATAGCAAAAAAAGCAAAGATATCTAGAACTACGTCTATGCTTGGCCTTCCTTTAATAATCTGGCTCATACTATACTTGTTGAAAAAAATCAATATAGAATTGCCTTTGGCAAAATATGCAAACATGCCCTCTGTATTCAGCATCCCTGTTTTCTGGAACATAATTCTTTTCTTGATCAGTCTTGCAGTATTCAGTTATTTTTACACACTTACCCTGGAGAAAAAGAATGTCATACTAGGAAACTATATTTTCAGCGTCATATTGATCACTACATTACTCACTTTGATGTTTGGAACTGGTCTCTTCAAGATCTTCTTGTTGCTCGCATTAGCGATTGCATGCATCGAAGGAAAGATCCATAAGCATGAAAGCCGGATCAATCCTGCAATAACTCTTGTCCTCGCTGCAATGCTCATTGACTTCACATCATTATTTAGTTTTGGTACAGGCATCCTGACCAGCCTTGGACTTGGCTTGGTTGTTGGTATAATCCTGATGCGGATATTGAAACAATATTATCACAAGATACTTTCCCCACTAATTGTACTTATCGCTCTGTGCATAACACATTTCGCAGCACCACAGCTGGAAGCAAGTAGCATCATTAGTGTTGCTACCATAGGATTCATGTACAGCAGATCAAGAATCAAGAACAAAAACAATCTGGACCAATATTTATCCAAGATATTTAACCTTACACTCCCATATCTTGTTTTAGTGTTAGCTATTCTAGTATATCCACCAGGAGGCATCCATTTCTATGTGTTTGCCGCACTACTTTTTATCATATCTGTGAGATGGAAACCGCAAAGAAAGTTAAGGGACGCACTCATAAGCCCAAGAGGGATTGCTATGGCCAGTGTACTCTTACTCCTACTCCTGAATTACAATCAAGAATACATATTATTCATATCAATAGTTGGATACTTGGTTCTACTACTAAGTGTTATTATTTCAGACTTCACTCAAAAGATCTAAGATGGCAGAACTACAGAAAAGCATGGGTTTTGTACCGATAGTGGCACTCACTATTGTTTCCCTAATGGGAAGCAGCCTGTATTTTGGTGTATCCCTTGCCGCAGGTATATCTAGGGTAGCATCACTTGTGGCCTGGAGTATAATTGCAGTCGTTGCGTTATACGTGTCTGCGTGTTTTGGGGAACTCATAAGCATGTTCCCTGCAGCAGGAGGAGTATATGAATTTGCCAAGCAGACATATGGAAGATTCGCTTCTTTTATCATCGGGTGGGGTACATGGATTGTCGGAAACATAACAACAGCACTCATGATTGTGGCTGCTATCGACTATGCCATTCCAGGAACAGAAAACAATGAAATAAAACTGCTCATCACAATCGGAATCATATTAGTACTCAATGCAATCACATTCTTCGGAGTTGAAGCAAGTTCAAAGATTCTTGTCCTATTCGCAATCATAACAGTAGGTATGGTTATAGCAATTGTCTTTCCAGGACTTCTCGGAATTGAACAAGCCAACTACACAGGAATAATACCGCAAGACTGGACCTTGGTGCTCCTCACAGTGTTCTATATTGTCGAGGCATTTTTTGGATGGGAATCTGCCAGTTTCATGGCAGAAGAAGTCAAGAATGCAGCAAAAGTCATACCTAGAGCATTGATGGTCGCAACCATCACCTCAATTGTGCTTGGATTCTTGATTGCATTTGTCCAGATGGGCGTACTTGGAGTAGATAATCTCATACAATCTGGAGCAAGTTTTCTTGATATAGCATTCATAATCTATGGGCCAATAGGAGCGAAAATAATTAACATAGCAATAATCATAACGCTAATCGGTGCTGCAGCAGGAGGAATAGTCTCTACACCTAGACTGCTTCTTGCATTGGGCAGAGATAAACTTTTCATAGAGCAGTTCAGTCACATCAACAAGAAATTCAAGACACCTGACAGGGCAATCATCCTACAGACAGTAATTGCAATAGTGTTTGTTCTTATCTCATTTGGCAAGTACAGGGAGATGCTTTCCTATCTGGTTCCTCTTGCTCTCCTGATGTACATAACAGTCCTGATGTCAGTAACTATATTGCGATTTAAGAGAAAAGATATAGTTAGAACCTTTAAGGCACCACTGGGAAAATTCCTACCAGTTGTTGTTGCCATATTCTATGGCACAATAATTGTGATATGGGTTGTTAAGGAAGCATCAGGCCTTCACAATCTTAAAGTATTGGGATCGTTCATGCTATTTGCAATACCAATCTATCTATTGCTCACAGTGTATTATCATCCCAGAGCAATAATAGGCTTTACAAATAGCGCTGCACATTTTAATTATTGGTTTGAAGACTTCCTATTTCCAAAGCACATAAGAAAAAAGATGCTCACGCTTTTTCACAATCTGAAAGAATCCACTGTACTTGAACTAGGGAGTGGGGTCGGGACCTTGACCATGCACCTTGCAGATTCTGTAGGACCGACGGGTAAAGTTATTGCAATCGACCTTAGTCAAAGAAACCTCAATATCATTGAAAAGAGGGTCAAAAAGAAGGAATATAAGCATGTCCAGTTGGTCCATGATGAACACATGATTAACAGAGTGCACCCAGAAGTCAAGAGTGCAGATGTCGTATTCTCTGTCGGACACTTGAGTTATATTCAGGATCTCTCAAAAGTACTCAAGGAAATATATGAGATTCTTCCTGATGCAGGAAAGATATGTTTTGTAGAATATCTATACTATTTCCTACCGAATAAGGCAATACTTTCTGATAGAAAAGCATTGTCAAAGATATTCAGGGAGGCAGGATTCTCAGTAAACATAACCATGCATAGGAGTCTATTCTGGAAGTTTGTGTTTGTGTACGGCATCAAGTCTGGTGACGAGGAAGTACCAATAGTATAGTGCACAACTTGCTGCTTGTTCTCTTAAATTATTAAAAGCCTCACAATACCTTGCACAATAAATGTTATTGCAAGGAAGACCACAATATTTCCAATAACAAACCATAGCTTGTTCATATCCTTGTGATGCACGATTGTCCATCTGTTTCTTGCAGGAGCCCAGAGTTTCTCGCAGAGCATCAAGATTGCAACTGAGAGGGTGAATCCAACCAAAAGGAACCACAAGAATAGTGAAGTCTCTGAGACACGTATATAATCCCCACTACGGATTATTCCAAGACCTATTCTTAAAGCAAACATTCGCTGAGTAGCTGTTTCTGCCATGATATTTGCAGCAACCACAATGGACATGACATTGACTCCGATCATTACAGCCAATCTCTTGAAATCAAAAAATCTGGTGTTCTTATTGGAGTCTGTACTCAAAAAGAAGCTCATGACTAATATTGCTCCAAATGTACTCATAATAAAGATTAAGGAAAAAAAGTTATCCCGCATTCCACCACGAATCATAGCTGATGCAATTATCCACCATAAAACCGTAACAAACGCAGATATTGCTAGAGTGACTACATACTTGAACATGCTTGACTTTCTTTGGTCTCTTTTGGTCAATTCATTTGTCTTCCAGAAGAAAGCAGCAATTGCAAAACCAACAATACCCAAAAGATTGAACAGGCTGAATAGTGCAAGTCTTTTCTTGGTAATACCTCTGTTCTTCAGAAAAATCATTCCAGAGAGCATTGTCGCAAGAAGAATTCCTCCGAGAAATGTAATCCAACCATATAACCATTTGGTGTTTGCAACAGCTTCAAGCCTAGCTAGTTTTGGAGGTTCTTTGTCTTCAATCCACAGGTCTTGGACATAGTTCCTGGATGTGGTGTCAATTTTGATCTTGGTGTATTCTAGGTCTTTAATAATTCCATCAGTAGATTGCATAGTCTTAAGCATGGTGCCTGCTTCAGACTCCTCTCTTTTGTTTGAGAAAAATGCATTAAGTTCAGGAGATGGCCTATACTTTTCCTGCTTGAAATATTCTACAGTAGTATCATATTGTATCCTTTCGAATAATTCTGGAGTGACATATCCCATTACATATATTGCTGCAGGGATCTTTGCATCCCCATACACAGAAGTCGGTTTGAGTGGAAAATACATCTTGTCTGTTGGGAATTGAATGAACACACTCAATGCACGATATCTATTATTTACATTGACATCAGGGTCAGACACCCAACTGATAACAAAAGAATAATCCTTTCCAATATAGTCATCCAATTCTTCCTTGAAATCAGGAGGAAGGATAAGATTCTGTGATGCAAGATAGTCTTCAAATGCATGGCTATCTTTTGCGGTTATAAGTTGTGAAGTCAAGCCAAGCTTGTCAACCTGCTGATGAATGGATACATCGTGGTTCAAGCCATCTAGTTGCATCGACTTAGCGCCCTCCATGATATTCACAGAGCGACCCATAAAGAACAAAGGAAACAGTCCTGCTTGAGAGAGCCTAACTATTGTGAATGTTTCAGACACTGCTTTTTTGGCTTCTCTGGTCAACTCTTTTCCATAAAGCATTGGAAATTCTTCCAAGATATCTATCCATGCGTCTTCTGGTTGTGCTGGAACTGGAAACAGCCACACAATGGATTCTCCTTTCAACTCTTCCACAGATACTGATATGAGCATGCTCTGCATTCCTTGGTCATAATTGATTAGAGCAAGCTGTGTGTCTTCTGCAATAGGTCTCCACCTGGCCATATCAGGATCATAAGCCACCATCATACCGTCAGCAAACACGACCGGAAGCGACATAAGAAACAACAAAGGAATGGATAAGAGCAATTTTTTCATAATTACGCACCTCTTTAGCCACATTCTATAGGAGTTTGTATTTAATTATTGTGGTTTAGTTAGGTGGCACTCTTAATATATTACTGGAGAATGCAGCACCACCATTGACGGCAGATGGACTTCGGCTTGGCCTCAGTCCTACGGGGCATCCCGTAGGGACAACCCCTGCCCCGTCTGCGTCAGTGGTGCTGCCATGGCAAAAATAACAACTGCGCAACGCGACGAGGGTTGGCTCCGTCGGAGTGTCGCGTTGCCTGCCGTTGTTGTTATTTTTGCATTACTATTCACAAGCTATAAATACTAGATCTACTTGCAAACAATATGAAAATAAGCTATGATTCAGATGCGGATGCAATGTACATCAGGTTCTCTGATGAAGACATAGACCACAGTAAAAAGATGGATGATTTCACCATACTAGATGTCAATAAAAAGGGTGAAGTTATCGGACTAGAGATTCTATCTGTAAAGGAGAGAAATCCGAAGATGCTGGATCTGCAAGTCAAGAATATGGCTTGTGCGCAACTCTAACCATGATCATAAAAAAGAAGACCTGGCCAAGACCTTTTGAAAAGGTTCTTTCAGGGGATAAGACATTCGAACTCCGCCTTGCAGATTGGGAGTGTACTCTTGGAGACACACTCATACTCGAAGAATGGGACCCTGAGACCAAGGAATACACAGGAAGGACCATTGAAAAGAAAGTCACATATGTTGCAAAGACCAAAGGACAGCCTTATTTCACCAAAGAAGAGGTGGAAGAACACGGTTTTCAGGTGATTGGATTTAAATAGCTCTCCTCAATCCACCGTCGACCCTAACCGCAACCTTTATAAACCCTTTTCAGTTTCTCAAGGGCAGGAAGAAAAGAAACATGTAGGTTTTCTTTCTAAAGAAAAATGAAGATTAGACCAAGCCTACGCGAAAAAAAGAGATATATTGCATATGAAATCGTTTCCAATAAACCAATCAAGAAGGATATGGGTAAATTACTTGAAGTCCATATCAAATCAAAGCTTGGACTGTTTGATGGAGCAGAGGCAGGTGTAATAAGCGTAAAATATAGTAGAAAAAGTCAACAAGGGATCATAAGAATGAACAATAAATTTGTAAACAAAGTGAAAGTGGCCATGATGCTCGCAAATGCACAGATCATGGAAACAGATGAGGATTTTTCAATACACACACTCCTGGTGTCAGGATCAATAAACAAACTAGACCATTTTGCTAGTTAAAAAGGGTGATAGAATGCAGCCAGTACAGCATCAAATGATGGGATATGATAGAGCAATAACAATGTTTAGTCCAGACGGTAGACTTTTGCAGGTTGAATATGCAAAGAAGACTGTCAGGCTTGGTAATTCTGCAATTGGCATGGTATGCAAAGATGGAATTCTACTTGTAACCGATAAAAGAATAGTCGACAAGCTTGTGATTCCTGAAGCTGTTGAGAAGATATGGCAGCTTGATGATCATATCATAAGTACAGCCGCAGGTATCCTCAGCGATGCACGCGTTCTTGTTGAACGAGCTCAGATCAAGGCTCAACAGCATAAGGTGACTTATGACAGCCCAATTGATACACTTAGTGTGGTCAAAGACATGTGCAGCTTGAAACAGATCTGCACCCAGAGTGGAGGCCTAAGACCATTTGGAGTCAGCCTGCTTGTTGCAGGTATTGATGAAGAAGGCAAGAAGCTTTTCGAGACAGATCCTACTGGAGTCTATTATCAATTCAAGGCAACAGCAATTGGTGAAGGCGAAGTAGAGATTGATGAGATCCTGCACAAAGAATACAAGGATCACTTGACTGTTGAGGAAGGATTAGCGCTTGCTGTTAGGGCCTTAAAAAAGGTACTCAATAACAAGCTTACAGCTGACAGGCTTGATACCGCATACATACTTGAGGGTGACGTCAAGATGCAGAAATTCTCAAGAGAGAAAATCAAGAAACTATTGAAAGAAAAATAAGATAGATATTGAATCATAATGGGACGTATGACATTTGATAAGGAAAAAGTAAGCTTCAACCTTGCAAGGATTAAGAAGCATGGCATGACTTTCGAGGTTGTAGTGGATCCTGATCTTGCAATGAACTTCAAAGATGGAAAAAGTATTGAAGTTACTGACCTCCTAAAATCAGAGGATATATTTACTGATGCAAAGAAAGGGAATATTGCCCCTGATGAGACACTTATAAAGGCATTCGGAACAGACAATGCTTTGAAAGTGGCAAACATCATCCTCACTGAAGGGGAGATTCAGGTCACTTCTGAGTATAGGGAGAAAAAACGAGAAGAAAAGAAAAAAAGAATATTAGAATTGATACATATCAATGCAGTAGATGCGCAAACAGGATTACCCCACCCCATGACGCGGCTTGAGAACGCCTGGGCTGAGGCTAAAATTCGTGTTGATGACAACAAAAAGGCAGAAGATCAAATACATGATATAGTGACTGTTCTTCGCCCAATACTTCCAATCAAATTTGATGTGAAGCGAATAGAGGTTCATGTTCCGGCAACATATGCTGCGAAGATGTACCCAACAATAAAGAATTTCGGGAAATTCAAGAAAGAAGACTGGCTTAATGACGGAAGCTGGAAAGTGATTGTTGAGATACCTGCAGGATTGCAGGACGAATTCTTTGATGAGCTAAACTCTAAGACACATGGAAGTGTAGAAACTAAAATTCTAGATTAACGGTGAATAAGAATGGCGTTAATAGCTAAAGAAAGAGAAGTTGTAGTGCCAGGCATGATTCTTGCTGAAGGCATGGACTACTTGCCAAGTAGTGGCACTTACAGAATAGATGATAAAATAATGGCAGACCAGTTAGGACTCCTAATGGTTGACAGAAAGGTACTGAAAATCATTCCTCTATCAGGAAGATACTTACCTAAAAGGAACGATATTGTAGTAGGCAAGGTTGTTGACATCGCGTCCAGTGGATGGCGATTTGATATCAACAGTCCTTACACTGCGATGCTCATGCTTAAAGAAGCAAGTTATCAGTTCGTTGCAAAGACTGCGAATCTTTCAAAGTTTTATGCAATTGAAGACTGGGCTTGCTTGAAGGTAGTTCAGGTCACAACTCAGAACCTGATTGATCTTAGTGCAAAAGGACCGGGCTTGCGAAAACTCCAAGGCGGTCAGATAATAGAGGTCAACACACACAAAGTGCCAAGGATCATAGGCAAGAAAGGAAGCATGGTAAGCATGCTAAAAAAGGCCACAGATTGCAAGATAATCGTGGGCCAAAATGGCAAGGTCTGGATCAATGGAGATCCCAAGATGGAAGTCCTTGTTGTTAACACAATAAAAAAGATCGAAAGGGAAAGCCACATCAAAGGGCTTACTGATAGAATAAAACAGTACTTGGAAAAGAAATTGGGAAAGACAATTGATTTCCAGGTAACTGATGATAGGCCAGATGAACAAACAGAGGAACAAAATGTATAAGAAACGATTAGACGGAAGATCATTTGATCAAACAAGAAAAATCGAAGCCAAAGCAGGTGTAATCAAGAAAGCCCATGGCTCTGCATACTTCAAGATCGGAAATACTGTTGCTTACGCAGCTGTGTATGGTCCTAGAGAATTGCACCCACGCTTTATGCAGGATCCTGCAAAAGGATTGCTTCGATGCAATTACAACATGATGCCATTCTCAGGAATGGGTGAAAGGGTAAGACCTGGACCTAACAGAAGGAGCAAAGAGATCAGTATGGTAACACAGAAGTCATTGTTGCCTGTTGTTGACCTAAAGGAATATCCTAATGCTGTTGTGGATGTATTCATAGAACTGTCCGAGACAGATGCAGGAAGCAGATGTGCTGGAATCTGTGCAGCAAGTATTGCTCTTGCAGATGCAGGCATCAAAATGAAAGATATGGTAGCAGCTGTCAGTGTAGGTAATATTGATGGAAGCCTTGTGGTTGACCTGGATTATCAGGAAGAGGCACTCGAAGGAGAAGTTGCAGATATACCAATTGCACTAATCCCTAGCACTGAAGAGATCACATTGCTACAGATGGATGGTTTGGCAAGCAAAGAACAGTTGATACAAGCTGTTGAGCTTGGAATACCTGCTCTGAAAAAGATTGCAGAGATTCAAAGACAAGCTCTGTTAGACAAATTCAAAGGTGATCACAATGAATGAAGAAATAAAAGAACATATTGCAAATGCTCTTAAGTCCGGAATACGGCTTGATGGCAGGAAAGGTGATGAGTTCAGGAAAATAGAGATTCAAACTGACGTAATAAAGACTGCTGCAGGCTCTGCACACGTAAAATGTGGAGATACAGAAGTCATTGCTGGCGTCTCACTCAGTGTGAGTACACCATTTCCTGACAAACCTGACGATGGAGTTCTCATGGTAGGAACAGAACTCTTACCATTAAGCAATCCTGAGTTTGAGAGCGGTCCACCAAGTATTGATTCAATAGAGATAAGCAGAGTGATTGACAGAGGTGTTCGTGAGAGCAAAGGCGTCGATACCAGTGCTTTGTGCATAAAGAAAGG
>JAHJEM010000007.1 GCA_018825425.1 Nanobdellota archaeon
AAATTTAAGCTGTTTTCATCTCTTCTATGTGCGTTTTCTATCCTTTGTTTTATTGATATTTTTGAAGTCATATATGTAAGTAGTATATGTGAATTTTTAAATCTTTATCTTGATTACTAGCTTTCATAAGTTGTTAAGAACCCACAACAACTTCCATTTCTATACCTGCTAGATCATATGATTCTCTATCAACGAGTAGCTGAGTCGTTCCTTCAAGGATTTTATCGTCAGGAGCAAGCACAATTAAGGCATATCCTCCATCCATATCCATTAATTTTATTAATCCGCGTCCTGGTTCAGTGAAATCAGAAGGATTGCATCCGTCTTCTATTCTCATCAATTTATTTATCACTTGGTGTTCACAAGGAATGCCTACTAGAAACGTATTAAACCCTGCTATATCATCAATTTCGTAATCCATATACACTTCTCCAGTGTAATCTTCTTGGAAGCTACCTGCAATAACTCTTGCTAAGAATTCTTCGTGCTCGTTGCTAGCCACTATGACTGCATTGAATACAGTTTTGCCATTCTCTCTTTTTGTGAATATCTGCTCTATGTTTGACAATTCTCCATCAGCTTGTGCCCTGAATTCTGTTGTATCAACTTGACTAAAGCGTGTTACACAGACATTGTCTTCACATAACTCTCTGATCATGCAATCAGATTGCTTAATACAGCCAACAAAGCATCTACCCTTCACAAATCCCTTATTTGTAGGATGCTTGCAACCATCACTTCCAATATTGCATTCAATCCATTCTTTGTCTTCGCAAAAGTTTTCTTCGCATTCATCCTCGCAAAGGATTTCTTCTGGTTCTGGAGTTGTTGTTTCTTCTTCAACGCCATCTGCCACATTTACCGTCTCGTCTTCATCACAAATTTTGTTGGCATCTTGGTCAAGACAGCAACTTGTTCCAAAACGCATATACGGCTCTTCGCAGACAATAGCTTTCTCTGCTAATCGTCCTAAATCCTCATCAGAAACCTTGCTAAGATCAACATCCTGACAAGCAACCAAAAAAATTATTGATAAGCTCAAGAATAGAATAATTATTTTCTTCATTCATATCTACCTCCATATACTTGGTGCTATCGCGTACAGGTCAAGCACGTGTGAGTGAAAACTCATTTATAAAGTTGTCGCTTACACATACATGACAGGTAAGGGAGACAAAATGAGAGCGAAATATGTTAATGTTAGTATTCATGAAGACCTAGCAAAAAAGATTGATAAATATATTGCAGGTTCAAAGCTTGGTTTCACGTCGAGAGCAGGTGTTGTTAATCAAGCTTTACGAGAATTCTTACAAAAGAAAAAATAGTCGTGAGGCGTTCATAGCGAAATCTTTATATAGTACCATTGCGCAAAATCTATTGGGTGTAAGGGTGAAAGTTATGAGTGAGGTGCAATCGTTCTGTTTTGAATCCGAATATTTAAATATCCTGTCAGCTTCCCAATCTCGCATTGGGGGTACAGCTTTTATGAGAAGTCTGTTCTTAGTTAATATTCCTTTAAGATACGTAGAGTAAAGGGGGGCTTCTTCTGATATCCGTCACGGGAACCCCCCTGTTTTTATTCTCGATAAGTCGTAACAAATACTGGCTTTTATTGCATAAAGCTTAAATATAAGAAGTGATATTATAGACTATACGTGACGGATAAAAACACGTGAATTTAGGTAGGGTGTGAATCTTGCCTATTGTAAAATGGGATATGTGCATAAGATACGTATCTAAGGGAAAGAAAATGGAAAAAGTAAACTATAGTGGGAGCACGGATAAAACGCTCCAGATTGCAAACAACAACCAAGTTGAAGACTTTCGTATTTCAGGTGGACAAGTCTTACAGGATTTTTCAGGCAAATGGCTTGAGTTAAAATACGTCCTCCGGGATGAAAGATCGGTCGATCAGTTCTTGGAGAACAAGTCTTCTCTTCAGAATGAAGTGCGTAAGTTACGGAAGGATCTTAAGTTTGGCAAGATTTTCTGTCGCTTTGATTTCGGTGCATTCTTACCCTCTGTGAGTCTCCAGCAGAAACTGGTGGCTTTTCAAAGAGAGCATTTCGATGAAGTCACAGTTCAGCTAATAAATCGCAAGTTTGATGATTTCAAAATAGTATTCAAATATGCCAAGGGCCAGCACAATGCAAAGGTTTCCTCACTAGTAGACCTGTCTTTGAGCCCGCCCCTATTGCTGCAAGTGCTTCAATATCTAGTCGAAGAGAAACCTAGCAGCACAAGATGGTATCAGAGGAAGTTCAGCACCTACATCCACCAATATCGCTTGGTGAATAAGGTGATGCAAAAGGCAGACATTGATTATCTCTTAGTGAGTTGCCGAAAGAGGTGCAGTATTGATGAAGCCTCAAGAAACGTTGACATATCAACCGTGGCAAAGAGCTTTTTCGGGTTCAAGGGTTGTTGTCATGATTACAGACCAGCAAATAAGGCAGGTAAGAAAGGTCAGCGTAGATTTGCTATGCATATGGATGTATTTAATCCGAAAACATATGAGTGGGAAATGCATGTCAATGACAACTATAAGGTCAATCGCTTGCGGAATTATTTGCACCTCGATGCAGTGCAAACGTCTGAACAAGAAGCAAAGAAGCGAGAAAAAGTTAAACACTTGCTCGTATATCTTCAGGCACTACCAAACTAAGGACTTTGTTAGCAATTTTTCTTTTTTTCTTTTTTTGTATACGCTCTATCGAGTCAGTAACATGAGTACAATAATATTTTTGAAATCCGTGCTTTGGCTTTCCTTGAACGGTTCTACACACTTTGCAAACCTTGTCTTCTTTAAAAGAAAGTAGCTTGAAGTAGTCACAAATTAAATCATCAAGTTCATCCTGTGTTTTCCTTACTATGAAATATTTAGTCGCTATATTTTGATTCAAAGTATTCGCTTCATTACTGTCATATGATCCCTTATTCACTTTCTTAACACCTCTCCTATTTAAAATGTTCTTAATGCCCATACGTACCCTGCTCTTGATCTCGTTCCAACCTTTACTACATACCCCCACCCTTGTAGGTGTTTTAATTTAGTATTGGCTGTTGCCCAAGATATGTGGGTGTTTTCTGCGATTCTATTTGTATTTGCATGACCAACTTGACCAAGGAAATGAATGATGGTTCTGTGATAATTATCTAATGTCATTTAATCACCTCAACAGTAAGTGTTTGTTTGCTTCCTTGCTTCTCGATTTTGAATAAGATTTTTTGTCCCTTCTTAAGGCTCATTCTATGACGGACAAATTGTGGAATTCTGATAAGGAGTTGCCCTCGATTTTCCCCAATTGTGGCTTGTTTCTCTTCAGGATATTTTCCTTGAACAATCTCCTCAATGTCCGCCTTAATTTTGCTTTCAGGTAACCGTTTTTCTTCCTCGAGCATTCTTATATTCCATATGATTAACTTATATATAAATCTTACTATTTCATATGTTAAATAATCATATGGAGAATGAGAAAGTTTATAAATGTCTCAATAGTCCTATGAAAGATGAGAAAGCATTATCAGACAAAACTCAAGAATTATCTGAGCACAGATAGAGTTAATCTGACTGCATCGGAGTTCATTGAAAACATAGATTTGAACAGGCTGCTTGCAGGTATAATCATCCCACCAAAATATGAGCATTGCAAGACAGAATCAATAGATTACATTAAGGTTATCGTCTACAAGGCCATTAAGGGTTATTCTGGATATTTAGCTGCACTGAGACACCTGAACAAGCATCCGGAAGAAACTGCCAAACTCAACATAAGGTCGCTGCCTGCCTATTATTCTTTGATGGAATTCAAAAACTACAGGTTAGGCAAAACAGTTCTCAAAGAAATTTTGCTAAGGATAGAAAACATACAGAGTGGCAACGGCATATTCATAAGAGATAACATCAGTGAGCACATGACAATAAATCACAAAAATCCTATGAATCACATTCCTACTGGCTTTAAGAGAAAATTGATATCAGAAATGCACCAGTTCATAATGCAGCTCAGAGACAATGGTTCATTGTATCACAATGTCAAATACACTGACAAGGATATCATGCGTGCAATAATGTTCATGAACACTAACAAGATGACAGCTAACGGGTTTTCAGAAGCAAACAGATTCTATTATGACCCGTATCAGCGTGGTGATGCACCGTGCGGTAAGACAATCTTGGAATGGATTAAAAAAATATTTCCAACACGAGAAAAGGTTGAGCAATTCAACCAACACATCTTATCCAAGATTTTTAGATATATTAAGAAGAAAATGCCTCACCTCACAGCAAGAAACAAATTCACCATAGCGATAGATCATCATCTCATTCCAGTATGGGAAGACATCAAAAAAAGCCAAAGAAAACTCAATGGAGAACACCACAGCAAAAGAACACTAACAAATCCTACACACATCATAAGCTGCGCTCAACATAAATTCAAAAGCACTATTAACTTCAGAAAATATATCTCGTGCAGCATAGTGATTAACGGTATGCGATTCTGCACAGGATTCAAAGCCATTGACCAGACTAACAATATCTTTAACGCTAGGCTAGTAAGTGATTTGATTGATTATGTCAAGCAATATGTGGGAATAAACACACTCTTGCTTGACCGAAACTTTGATAACAGTTCAATGCACAGTATGCTTCAGCGTCGTGGAATCAAGTATATCATGCCTAAAATCATAAATGGAAAAGAACTCAGACAATACCGAGAACAGGCAGAAAACCTAGATGATGTAGGCGATGCTTTAATGACCAATTATACAATGCAGAAGAATAAACGCAATGTGACTATGAATTTGGTATTTGTTAAGAAACAGAATAAAAATTATATGAAGCATGATTACAAAGGCAAGGATAGAAACAAAAGATTTATTGCGTATGGTTTTGCCACGAACATGCGAGTTAAGAGCAAGGAAGCTGCCAGGGAAATAGAAAAAATTTATAGAAGTAGATGGGGTGTTGAGGTATTCTATAAGGACAGCAAGAACTTCTTTGCTAAGACGACATCTAATAATAGCGTCGTCAGGGATTTCTATTTCTCCCAGAGTATAAACATATTCAATCTGTGGGTGCTATGCAATCTGATCCTGTTCGTCATGTATATTAAGAAGTATCCTGACACGCCAAAGATCAGGATGAAAACATTCGCAATTAGCCTAAGTGAGATTCAATACAAGAAAAGACCACCACCATAGCATGAAATAACATCTCTAGTCCATTTATCTTCTACTGGTAAGTATCACAAAACACACTGATTTTCTATAAATTCTTAACTTCACATACCAAATAAACCAATCGCATTAAAGAATGTTCATATACTCACTGAAATCCTCCTAAATCCTACCCCTTAAGATTTCAACTATTCCAAGTACTGATAAAATGGAAACCTTTAAATATTAACAGTCTTAAAATCACTGATATGGCAGCGGAAGCAGCAGCACAATTCGTCATTCTACCTGCAGTTCTACTTGGACTAGCAATCAGCCTAATGGAATTGATATTTGTCCATCAGGATGAAAGAGGAATGGGCTGGCTCGCCCACGGACTGCACGCTATTCCTGTGACTATGTTATTCACATTTATTACTATGAATGTTCCCTTTGCCATGTCATTTGTTCCAATTACCTATGCAGCTTGGATGAAACACATTGTAATTGTCGTTATTGGTCTGATTGCAATAGCAAAGATCTTAGCCGCAGCAGCAATTGCAGGAAGAGTTGGCGAAAAAAAGATTCATGGCATGATAATCGGTCTGATGATAATAGTTGCCCCTTATGCATGGGAGTTTGTATTAGCAGACATTGTAGGACCCATGTTACCCCAACTCCCTTTCTAGTTTCGATTCCTAATTCTTAGTAGCAGCTTCAGCTCGATTTGAGCGTAAACTATTTAAATGATTAATGTCATGAATAATTTTAAAGAGGTGGGTTAGAATAGCAAAGAAAAGAAAGACTAGTTCTAAAGCAAAGAAGACTGTGAAGAAGGCTAATAAGAAGACTGTAAAGAAAAAAGCCATCAAGAAACCAGTTAAAGCCACACCTACCAAGAAGATTGTTAGAAAACCAGTAAAAAAGGTTGCAAAGAGGAAAATAGTTAAGAAAGCAGCAAAAAGAGTTGTAAAAAAGAAGACTGTCAAGAAAAAGGCTGCAAAGAAGGCAATTAAAAGAACTGCTAAGAAGAAAACTGCAGTGAAAAAGAAATCTGTCAAGAAAAAAACACTTTCTAAAAAAACAAAGAAACCAGCAAAAAAGGCCTTAACAGAAAAACAAGTCAAAAAACTTTATAGTCAAATGGATACTCTACTGGGCTTGTCAAAAGAACTCAAGAAAGAGGAATCAAGTCTTGCAAACCAAGAGAAAAGATTAAGAGACATAGAAAAGACTGCGCTTAAAGAAGAGAAGTCAGTGAAAAGTGATGTACTTAAACTTTTAGATAAGGTTGATGAGATAAAGAAAACCGAGCAAACCATCAGTAAAAAAGAAGACAAAATCCTAAACACTGAGTTGAAGATTGAAGCAGAAGAAGTTCAACTTGAGAAAGGAGAAGAAAAAGAGCTTGTAGAAGAAAGGAAGATTGAAGATCTTGAGAATAAAGAGCTTGATATGGCAAGCGATGAGATGGACAAGCTAAAAGAAATCGAAAGGATTGAGGAAGAACTCAAGAATGAAGTCACACCACACCCATTATTCAAGATCACTTACAAAGATTTTACGAAAGGAATTATTGGAGCATTCATTGGTATTGTCGGACACTTCGCATTTGTCAAAGGAACCAGCATTGCACACGATCTTAGCATGACCCGATCAACATTGTTGCTTCTGATCTCTTTTGCAATTGGAGTAATATTTCTATATTATAGTGGATTTCGAAGGATTAGACAGGTTAGATACTTCAAGATATTCCCTCTGCGAATAGTCGTAATATACTTAACATCAATACTTGTCACATTAGTGGTTCTATCTATCTATGGATTCATAGGCCTGAGCACAACATTCTCAGATATATACAAGCAAGTAGCTGCAATAAGTATCTTGGCAGTTCTTGGCGCATGTACTGCAGACTTGTTGGGACGAGAATAGCAAAACATATATACTTCTTTCTTTTTGTCAATTAATATGGCAAAACAAACCATTAATCCAATAGTCTTAAACAAGCTCAGAAGTCTTGTACAAAGAGAACAGGCTCAAACCACACATTTGATTAGTGCAGTGGATAGTCTGATCACTTTTATGAATACTACCCATATGGATGAAGAAATCAATAAATTGAAGCCGACTATCCTCAAGAGGCTTACAGTTATTGAGGAACTTGACAAGATAGAAGAGAGTACAATAAACAGTATTGATGGTGAAGAGGCAGCAAGGATCAAAACAGAGCTAACTCAACAGATCACTTCTATCAAGGAACTAATTCAGAGAATTCAGCACCTGCAAATCGATGAACAGCATGCACGACAAATCCAGCAACTTCTGGAACACATCGTCGCTCTCGAACAAGAGAAAACTGCAAGCATCGCATAGAAACATTTATATATAATCAGGTTCAAAACAAAGAGAGTAGGTGGATAGTGTGTGGAATAAGAATAGACTCAAAGGACTTTCACTTCTAGGGATTCTAGTCTTCTTGACGCAGTTACCTAATGTTTCTGCTATGACTCTTCTTCCTGAAGTATTTACAGACACACTTAAACAGATTTTTGGCTTTGTACTCACACCCGGTTCAAGTGGAAACGTCTGGGCAGCAAGAGCATATATTGGAGTGATAATCTTTGCCCTACTCTGGGCTGCATTCTCTGCTATGAAAATCCATCAAAAAGGGATTAAAGCAACCCTGAGTTTTGTGATTGCGGTAATTTCAGGCGTAGGTATTCCAGAAATATATCTTATGGTGATTTTTGGATCCGACGGTGGCGGCGGAGTGTGGGGCAGCGTCATAGGCATGATACTCATCCTTGCTCCAATAATTGGCATCATGTGGATGGCACATAAGCTTCCACAAGATAAATTTGGCCATGGCATTGCAGTAGTCATGTATTTCTTTGGAATAATCATTGTAAATTCAGTAGGCTCCATGATTGATACAAGTGGATCTTTGGGACCTGTTGAGGTTAGCGATATATTTGGCATAATTACTTTGTTATTGACGGGTATGGTAATCAAGAATGTTGTACAGATGTTCTCAAGTTCAGGAGGACAATCAGCAAGCAGTGGGTTTATGGATTTCTGGAGGAACCATAATCCATTTAATCGGGGTGGAAATAATCCAGTAACACCACCAGTGACCCCTCCTGTAACACCACCAGTAACTCCCCCAGGAGGCAATAATCCTCCAGGTAGAACTCCAATCACAGGTCCTGAGGATGATATTGCTACAGATCCAAATATTCAACAGCATGATGGAGAGTTGAGTGATCAAGATAAGCAAGAACTCAAGTCATTCTTTGATAAATTTGATGATGTGGAAAGAGAATTTGTAAAACAGATCAGCCGTTTTATGGGACGAGCAGGAGTTAATACTGATGGAAGTATTCCAAACCAGAACCTAGAACAAGTATGGCATCACATGGGTGAATGTAGAGCAACCCATGATGTTCAGACACTAGGCGGTATACTATATAATGAAAGAGATTTCTTCAGAAGACTTGACTGGATTACAAGAAGGCATAAGAAACGATTCAAACTCAACAAGATTGCACGATTCTATAAGTATGTCATGCGAACCCAACAAGCATTCTTCAATGTAGGAGGCGCAAGTAACATACTCAAACTAGGCCAGAATATTGCTAAGAATGAATCAGCAAAGACAGATAAGAAAATCCTTGAGGCTTTTACAAAACAACTCATTGAATTAGAGAAGCGATTGATCCAGATGACCCAGTATTATGCTAATGGAAGAAACCAAGAGAATATCAAGAAAGCATTTGGATTGATTGAAGGGGCAGAAGCAGGTGATAAACCTAAAGGAGAAGGTGAGAAGCCTCCTGAAGGTACAAGTGACGGATCAGGAGCTGGAACAGGTACGGGAGATAGTAGTAAAACAGGCAGCTCAGCAATACCAGAAGGCATTCCTAAAGAAGAAGTCGACAAATTGGAGATAACCTTGAAGAGTGTACAAAAGATTGTTGATCATATCGAAGAGACAATCAAGACCAAAGGTGGCAATTATCCCGAACTTCTCAAGGACGAAGGTATGAAGAAATTCCTAGGAAACACCCAATTCATTGACAAATTAAACCAGTACGCGCAAAGTTGGACCTCATATGGAGGAAACTTCCCAATGCTCGCGACAATCACTGATGAACTGGCAAGATTCTATAACCAAAACATAGTGGTGGAGAAGATTGCTGCATTACAAGCAGGCAGCACAAATCTAAGTCAATTCCAGGTACAGAAGCTAGTCAAACAGTTGTATGGATACTTCTTAGGTCTTGCTCAGTGGTTCCATGATAACAAAGATTACTTGGAAGGAAAATTACCTGCACCAGGCACACCACCTAGCGGAGGATCATCAAGTTCCTCTTCAAGTACAGCAGCGCCACCACCTCCAACAGAGGATCCTGCTGTAAGGGCACAGAAGAATGCAATAATTGCAAAGCTTAGAGAGATTAATGATGATATAAAGAAAGTTGATGCAACAGTTACTGATGCTCTGACTGACCCTGAGAAGTTAAGGGGAAAACCCATAGCAATAGCGTATGATCGAAAAGTTGCCAGAGAAAAATTGAAGGTACATATGTTGTCATTTGCAGGAGGCAATGACATCAAAAAATTGTTTGAGCAAGACTTGGGCAAAGATTTTGTGTCTATGATTGATCCTTACAAAGACCAAATTGGCGGCCTCCCAGAACTAATCGATGTTGTAAATAATGTTCAAGCAGCTTATGGAGAAGGTGACAATAACTTAAGTGCAAAAGCATTCAAAGCATATAATCAGTACACTACAGTGGCTCCTGAAGTTAATGACCAAGCTGACGATTTCATTCCAGAACTAGAGCGCTTGAGCAAACCATATTTCACTTTTAAAGATTTCTTCTACAAAGATGACACTTGGCTAAAAATCATCAGCAGACTAGAAATACAAGTATTTGGAGCAGCACCTGCAGGAAGTTCAGCATCTTCTGGCGCCCCTGCACCTACAGCTACAGGACCAGCTCCTACAGGTAGTGGAACATCAGCTCCAAAGCCTCCACCCTGGGGTAATCCAGGAGGAATGCCCTATCAACAACGAAATCCTCGTACAGGCAGGTAACGGTAACTTTGGCTCGATTTAAGCGTAAATCAAAAACTTTATTAACCCTCTTTTTCTAGAGTTTTATCATGGATACTCTTGAGTGTATCAGGACCAGAAGAAGCATTAGGAAATTCTTGACAAAACCTATTGAATACGATAAAGTGCTCCAGATTGTTGAAGCAGGTTCTCTTGCTCCCAGTTCTGGAAACCTGCAGAATTGGCGGTTCGTAGTCCTTACTGAAAGGGATCTTATCAAATCACTTCCAGGACATTGTCTTAACCAAGAGTATGTTGACGCCCCTGTCGTAATTGTGGTCTGTGCCAGTGATGAACAAGTAGAACAACACTATGGAATCAGAGGAACAAGGCTTTACAGTGTACAGAACTGTGCTGCTGCAATTGAGAACATGCTCCTTGCAGCCCACGCACTTGGACTTGGAGCTTGCTGGATTGGAGCTTTTGACGAAGAGAAGATAATGGAACTATTAAACGTATCCAAGCATGCAAGACCACAAGCAATAATAGCTATGGGCTATCCTGATGACGTCCCGTCTACTAAAAGATTAAGAGGCTTGGTCAATGTTACTTATTTTAATCAATATGGCTTGAAGGTACGCTCTATTGCAGATGAATTAAGGGATTATTCTGATCTTTTGGCTAAGAAGGCTGAAGATGTCAAGGAAGTTGTGGACAGTGGAAAGAAGAAGATCCATGCACACTTCAAAAGATTCAAGAAACCAAGGGTTCCGAAATTTTAGATTCTAAGAGAAGACTTTTAAATCATTGTCATTTGCTGAATTAACATGACTCTTCTATTTCCTCACGACACTGTCAGAAACATCCAAGACAAACTTATAAAATACATTTCTGCCTGTGTCGAACACAAGAAGAACCTGATAGCTCATGCACCTACAGGCCTTGGGAAGACCGCAGCAAGCATTGCGCCCGCACTCACGCACGCAATTGATAAAAAGAACATAGTGATTTTCTTCTTAACCTCAAGAAATACCCAGCATAGGCTTGCTTTGGAAACTTTATCCCAGATCAAGAAAAAGCATCCTGTAAATTTTATCGGAGTTGACATCATTGGTAAGAAATCCTTCTGTATCCAACCTAATGTGAGGCGGCTCAAAAGCTTTGAATTCTATGAGTATTGCAGAAAGATGAAAGAGGATGGACTCTGTGATTATTTCATGAATATCAAGAAGAAAGACAAGCTCTCACCAGAGACTGAAGAACTTCTGCGCCAGCTAAGAAAGAATAATCCTATGCCAACAGAAGAAGTGGTTGCAGTATCCCAAGAAAAAAATCTTTGCCCGTATGAGATAAGCGCTCTTCTAGCAAAAGAGGCCAAGGTAATAATTGCAGACTACTATTACATATTTCATCCGCGAATAAGAGCTGCTTTTTTCAAGAGGCTCAATCTGGAATTGGAGAATGTCCTTCTAATTGTGGATGAAGCACACAACCTGCCGTCAAGGGTAAAAGAGCTTGCTAGTGAGAAACTTACAAGTGTCATGATCTCCAGAGCATTGAACGAAGCCAAAAAGAACGGCTACTCAGATCTCATGGATCCCCTGGAGAAGATAGGTTACATCCTAAAAGGTTATGGTGCTAGATGCGATGATGAGATGCATGTCAGCCTTGAGGATTTCAAGGAAAAAGTAAACGCAATCAGGGAGTATGATGAACTTATATCTGATCTCTCCTTTGCAGGAGATGTCATACGAGAAAAACAACAGTATTCGTATATAGGAAGTATTGCTGCATTTCTTGATCTATGGCCTGGTCCAGATGAGGGATACACACGTATCTTGGAAAAGAAGAGGGGTGTAGATGTCATCCTCAGCCTAAAATATCAATGCCTTGATCCAAGTGTTGTCACACGAGAGATTATCAACAATACATATTGCTCGATTCTCATGAGCGGAACCTTAACACCAACTCCAATGTATAAAGAGCTGTTAGGTTTTGAGGATTGTGAGGAGATTGTTCTACCTAGCCCGTTCCCTGACATCAACAGGTTGAATCTGATTATTCCTGAGACAAGTACTAAGTACGAGCACCGTTCTCCTGAACAGTACAAAAAAATAGCAAAAGTACTCTCAAATGTAATCGAGACAGTTCCTGGAAACACCGCAGTGTTCTTTCCGAGTTACGCACTAAAAGATGATATATCCAAACATATAGTAACCAAAAAAGTGTCTCTTTCTGAGGAACAGACCCTGACTAAACAAGAAAAAGAAACCATACTGAATAAGTTCAAGAGCTACAAGGATAAGGGTGCTGTACTTCTTGGAGTGATCAGTGGTAACTTTGGCGAAGGAATAGATCTTCCTGGCGACTATCTAAAGGGTGTTGTAATTGTAGGCCTGCCCTTACAAAGGCCGAGCCTTGAGACCAAGGCATTGATAGACTATTTTGACAAGAAGTTTGGCAAGGGCTGGGATTATGGATACTTATTTCCTGCATTCACCAAGGCAATCCAAAGTGCGGGAAGATGTATCAGGAGCGAGACAGATAAAGGAATTGTGGTGTTCTTAGACGAACGTTACACCTGG
>JAHJEM010000062.1 GCA_018825425.1 Nanobdellota archaeon
CTCAGCCACACTGACTAACTGATTCACATAGAAAAATTCATTAACAAATTGGGTCCGTAGCTCAGCCTGGTTAGAGCACTCGACTCTTAATCGAGTGGCCGTGGGTTCGAATCCCTCCGGACTCATTCATTTCTCTCATAAAAAACATACAGTGGCCGCAGGTTGTTTGAGGACTGCAAAGCAGGACACAAACTCCTAGAAATCCCAAAAGATTTCTATGACGAATCCCGTCGGACTCCTTCTTTTCTTTTGACCTTTTAGTGTTATTGCACAAAGCTAAATGATACCCTGCTGGAGTGGTGCTTAGCCCAACTTTGCAATTCTGTATTTTTGCAGAAGAATGTTGTTATCATGCAAAACTCAGCAAAAAATATATATACTTGCACTTTTAGGAACAAGAGTATGTATAGGTGGGTTGTTGTAAGTGTAGCTTTAATTCTATTCTTATCAGGTTGCACAACTGACGGAAGCAACCATATGCTTGGCTTTTCAATTCTTGACCCTCTTGAGTTCACACAACACACTGGATGTGATGATCCTGATTTGATTCTTGGCAATCTGGATTGTGTTCCTATCACCGAATGTGGACTGTACCAACAACAGGACGCATATTATCTCTTAATGCAGGATCTCAGTTCTGAACACACTTGCATAAACCTGGCGGGCGCACATAATTCAGTATTGGATCTCAATGGATATACGATAGAATACAATACTCTTGAACTTGATTTTCATAACTGGAATTTTGAAGATGCATTTGGTGAAGATAACTGGGAGATACTTCAGCATCCTGAAAATGTGGAACGAGTATTTGGTGCTGATGAAGGAAGAGATGATTATTATTGGGATGATTACTATGTGAAAATCATACCAAATGACCCGTCTGAGTTGAGATCGAATCTTATTGCAATCCCAAATGCTGATCAGACATATGTTGCTTGGATTGTGATGCAAGGAGGATACAGAAGCCAGTCTACTACATTCATATCAGTTGAAGATGAATTTGGCGAGGAGCTCTGCAGGACTGAAACTGGAAATATTGAACGTGCCGGTGCTGTAAGCTGTAAGTTCAAGCCTGACGCACCTGTGAATGTGTACGTTAAGTTTGGGACTCTTGTTTCTGATCCTACCCTTACGATAAGATATGATTTTGCTGGCATTGCGTCTGCATATGATTTTGGCGTTATTATAAGACCTTATTCTGATACTAATAGCAGGGCACCAGATGATACCAGTGTTGCCAGCAGTAACAATGTCACAATAACTAATGGACGAATAGTCCAGGGTGGTGGCAAGGGCCCTTACTCAGAGTCAATGGAATTATCATCAAATCTGTTGAATGTCAACAATATCATCTCTGAAGTCAATGGGATAACTTCCGGAAACCTTGAGATATACAGCAATAGTGGGATTGTTGAATCCAATGAGTTCATAAGCACATCTCCTTATGTTATTAACCGGATGTCCATGTGGGCGCAGATCCTGAACGGAGGGAGCCACACATTGATCCATGATAATATTGTCCGGGGAGGACCACAATGCGGGTTGAATATGAATTTTAATTCAAATATTGTCAATCTTTCTGTCTACAACAATTATTTCCAGATGAATTCCAGCGTCACTAACAATCATGCAATAAACACGTGGGGCGGCACAGACCTTGATGTATTCAACAACACGATTATTGCTGATAAGGGGCGCGGAATAGAAGTTACTGGTGGTGTCAATGGAGCACATATCCACAGCAACTACATTGACGTCATTGAGCTGCCTGCGTTTGAGTACTATCATGATTTTGATTTCACCTGTGCGCATGGAATAAAGGTTGAGGGGGATGTGGATGATATTTATGTGTTTGATAACACGGTTATTAGCAGGACAGGACCATTGAGTTGGGGGGGTTGTCCTCTTAATGTGGGGTTAGGAGGGAGTACTTATCCTAAACCATATGTTGAAGTCTACAATAACACATTTATAGCAGAGTATGCAGAAGGAAGTGAACCATCTGCCTGGGCTACTGCATTCAATTTCTACGGGGATATGAATTCTGCCACAATAAGGGATAACACATTCTATTCCAACCACAGGTTCATCACTGCAGGTGATGCTGAGACCAATGGCTTGACAATGATGAATAATACATTTATCAGGACATATCCTGAGATACGGTCTTTTGAGTCAGTTTATTATCAAGTTTGGCTGAATAATGTCACTGATTCGGTGTTCACAAACATTAGTATGGAAGGCGGCACGCTTGACGACATTGTAATCTGGTCTTATGGCATGCAACACTATGACATTACCGTGAACTGGTACCTGGAGATGAGTGCAGAGGATGAAGGTGAATCTGTGGATGCAGACATAGAAATATGGGATAAGGATTCAAATATCGTTTTTGAGGGCAGTCTTGGTGCAGATGGATATCACAAACTGGATCTGACTCAATATATAATTACTGGCTACAGCAATGACGATCAGAATAGGACAGATCTTTCACCATACACTGTTGACGCCACATACAATGGGGAGACACAATCAGAGATTGTGGATCTGGATGAGAGTCTGAGTTTTAGTTTTATTTTTACAGCTATAGAGACAGATTGTGGTGATGATACTGTCCAGATGATAGAAGATTGTGATGATGGCAACCGTGCCAATGGTGATGGCTGCTCTGCTGAATGCATGTATGAGCCTTATTATACGTGTGCGGGACAGCCGAGTACTTGTACTTATTTAGGTGATATTTATGGCTGGTTTAACAACTTTACCTTGTGGAATTTTGGAGCTGAAAAAGAGCCATTGATATATCAAAAGCAAGGAAATGATCTATTTTTTATTGAGGAAGGAGAGTGGGTTTTCCCATCTGAAAACAGTGCAAGTATAGGCTTTGAGACTAACCTTCCAAGCAAATCATATATTGAATGGGGATTAGATACTAATTATGGTAGTAGGACTTATGTTGAGGAAAGATATTTCTTCAATCACTTGCATTATATGAGAGGTCTTGTTCCTGAACAAGAATATCATTATAGAATAATTGCAAGGGATGAACGCGGAAATTTGTTGATAGGAGAGGACAAGATTCTCACAACAGTATTGAATCCGAACAGAATAGAAGTTACAGGACCAGGTCCTCATATCCTTGATCAAGATAATGCAGTTTATGTGCTTAAAGAAGATATTTATTCTGATACTAGAGGATTTACTGTTGACGGAGTTAATATAACTCTTGATTTGAATGGTTACACTCTTACATATGATGAGGGTGAACCGTTGGTCGTTGGCGCTTGGAATGATTACTGGTATGATCCTTATGATAGCACGTTTGGTGTAAGAGAGAAGGTTTGGAGCGGCGTCACAGGTACTAGTATATACAATGGTATTATCCGTCAGGGTGCAAACAAGGGGCAAGGTTTTGGGAATGGAATAGGATTTAATCCTTTGGGCATTGGTGGTAAAGAAATTGCAGGACTTACAATAGAACATTCTGGTCAGGATGTAAGCGGCATTATTTCTTATAAAAATACTAGTATCCATCATAACACTATAACAAATGTTGAGGGTACAAATGTCAGCGATAGGCATCATGGAATCAAGGCTATTGTATCTCAAGGTTCAGCTGACCTAACATTATACAATAATCTTGTGAAAAGAGCTAATCATCAGATGTATCAAGTCACAGGCCCAGTTACATACCATAATGAAGGTTATATTGATAGTTATGCTACAAATGCATTTGGGATTAAGCCTGTGCAGGGCAGTAATGTTTCTAACAATAAGATTTTCCTTTCAGGGTATATGACTATGGGTCTTGCTTGGGCGAATCAGACATTATATGAGGATAATTTAGTCTATGCATTCGGAGAACCAGTACAAGGAAGATCTGGAGAATATGGTGATCTTTATTGTTCTCATTGGGGTATTAGGCTAACCCAATATGCAGGTAGTACTTACTTGTATGAGGATCTGCTCTTTGATGGTAACTACATCATCATGAAGGGTAAGGAAGGTTGTAAGAACTTGCGTGGAGCAGGATATAGTAGTGATCCTTATGTTATAAATAATGTTTTGCAGAACAATTATTTCAAGCTTATGGCGTTGGATAATGATACTAATCCTGTTGGTTCAATTTATGGTGGTTTTGCAGGGTATTGTGCTCATGGGGATCCTGATAGGATGGCAATTCAAGAGCCAGTGTGGCTAATTAATAATACGTTCATCTCAAACATTCGTTTTGTTCAGTTTGGTGATGATTATGGAATTGGAGGTCATGTGAACTTCATAGGTAATACATTCATCAAAGAAGGAGATCATGAAAATTTCCATCCTATACAATTGGGATTCTGGTATTGGGATACTTATGCTAATAAATTCCTTGATTCATCTGTAGTTGGTGACTTCACGTTGGAAGATGGTCTTTTCAACACACAATACGAAAATGCGAATCTTGAGTATTCTGTAGGTCACTCAATATATGTGCAGGTGTTTGATGAGTCAATGAACCCCATGGCAAATTCAAATATCACTAGCAGGAACAGTATGGGAACAATTCAACATACAATAACAGATGAAAATGGGATAGCGAGGATTGATTTCCACGAGTACACAAACTATGCTCCTGAAGGTATTGAAGATCCAGAAATTGTATACCCTACAGATGATGTGGTTCATGTTGAGGGTTATGATCCAGAACAAATACCAGAAGATATATTTAATGATTATGATGATCCTTATCAAATACAATTTAGTCATTGTCCTCAAGCAGAACCTCCTTATATTGAGTATTGTGATGGTATTGACAATGATTGTGATGGTGACATTGATGAGTTTATGGGGCAGACCACTTGCGGATTAGGAGTGTGTGAGCACACGATAGAGAATTGTATTGGAGGAGTGCCACAAGTCTGTGATGCTTTTGAAGGTCAATTATTTGAGGATAGCATGACTTGGTGTGGGGATTATGTTGATCAGCACTGTGATGGTTTTGATGCTAAGTGTGTGCCTGAAGCAATCATGCTGCCAGAGGATAATGCAGCGGGCTTTAGCAATGTGACATTCACTTGCAATATCACTGACTTGACAGGCATTGGTGAGGTCATGCTCTTAACCGATGACTCTGGTTCTCTTGAAATAGTAGATAGTGTTGATTTCTTAGAAGGAGAATATATTTTTTTAGAAGCTGAGAATTTTACAGTGCATGATAATTTCAGCAATGGCAATGCTAAATGGGAATTGTGTACGCAGGAAGAGATCTGCGAAAGTCCTGAACTGACATCGCCCAATTTTGCCTCTTATCCTGGTCACAGAACAGGAATACTTGCCAATGATTCTGCAATGAGCTTCAATTTCACGTTTATGCCAGGAACATACAATCTCTTTGCAAGATCATTCCATAGAAGTGTGGGTTATGCAAGAGTGTGGAGTGTCAGTGCAGGCAACCAATTTTCTGATCTCTTCAATAACCTTAACTCTGAAAAGTTTGAGTGGGAGCAGAATTCAGAAACATTTGAATTAGACGGTTTTACAACTATACATATCAATGATGAATACCCTGATTATTATTGGGCATTTCCAGATGTATTGTTATTCACTAACGACCTTGTTTTTGATCCAAGAATTGATTGCGGTGTTAATGCATCTGATCTTTATCGTAAATGGCCTTCTAAGTATTCTCTTGCATCATGCAATCTCTCAAACACCAGTATTGAAATCGAATTTGAACACACTGTCGAGCGCAGTATAACCTCATGGACGTGTGCGTATGTAGACGGAGGATCCATGTATCACGAGTTGCCTTTACGCACTTATTTTGTTGGTGTTGGTTTGTTTGTTGATGATTCGTCTGATTTTGGTAGTGTCTATCCTGGTGATACAGCCACTGTCTTTGCTAATTATTCGAATTATTCTGTGCATATTGAGAATGCAAGTTGTAATATTTCGTTTGGCTCTTGGATTGAAATGTCAGAATCAAATGATCAACATGTTTATTCACGATCTTTTAGCAGTGCAGGTACTTATGATTATATAGTATCTTGTAATCATCCTGATTTTCCTTGGTTGAATTCAAGCGGCAATGTTATTGTGTCTGAAGTATTACCTTATTGCGGTGATGGCTCTTGTAATTCTGGTGAGACTTGCAGTGGTTGTCCTTCTGATTGTGGAGCTTGTCCGCCTCCTAGTCCGCCGAGTGGAGGCGGAAGTGGAGGAGGTTCTGGAGGAGGAGCAGGCGGTGGCTACTACAATCGCTGCGACGACGGATTTGACAATGAGGATACAGGATACGCAAGCAACGGTTGCATAGATGCAAAAGACTACCAATGTGGTGGAAAAGAAAGCTACTGCAGTGGTGGCGTCGACAACGACTGCGATGGCCTAGTCGACTGCGATGATCCGGACTGCAGTGACAGTCCACACTGCAACCTGGAAGACCAGGGAGCAACAGGAGACTCACAAGTATACACTGCAGACGAACTCATAAACGGACTAATAAATAAACAGGAACAACCAGACAACCAAGAACCAACACAACTAGAAACCGCAGCCCAAGTGCAAGCATTCTTCGGATTTTTGAACTGGATGATAATAGGTCTTCTGGCAATGCTATTTTTAGGACTGATATTCGTACACCACATCCACCCGATACACCTCAAGACAAATCATCTTCCTCACGACAAGATGAATAATCTGAGAGAATACATTGTGAATATGAAGAAGAAGGGCCAGGATGAAGACACAATAAGGAAGCATCTGGCAACAGCAGGTTGGATTCCCGAAGTTATTGATGCTAAAATTAGAGAAATTGATCAATCAAATACTGATAGTCCAGAGGATAAATCAGCTGTAGGAAAGTCACAGGCCAATGCACAGACTTCTGAATCTGGATTGGAATCTGGCGATAGTCAATCAGAGACTAGTACCATTCCTCAACAATCTTCTTGATCTCTGCTTTTCCCTTTTCTACTTTCTCAGGGAGTTTTTTTGCATCCATGTTTGCGCCAGAAATAGTCAATCCTTTGACTTCATCAAATCCCATGAACTGGAATTCAATTTTTGCAAGACTCATTGCGTGTTCCCACGAGGACATGTCTCCTTCATAGACACCACCACTTGCCATCAATATAAGCGCCTTTTTGCCAGTCATCAGGCCCTTGTATCCATCCGGACTCATATCCCATGTCTCACCTTTGAGCATGACTGAATCAAACCATGCTTTGACTGCAGCTGGAAGGGAGAAATTGTACATCGGAGTTGCAAGGACGACAATGTCTGCTAATTTTAGCTGTGCTGTCATCTCATCCATTCTAGCAAGACTTTTGGCCTCAGCATCTGAAAGCTTCTGACCACCGTAGTTTCTCTGCAGATATCCTATAAGACTTACAGGGTTGAACATATCTGGCAGATTCTCTGCAATATCAAGTATCTCAATGTCCTGACCTTTTGCCTCTTCTAGAAATGCATCTAGCAATTTTTTTGTGTGTGATCTTTCTCCTCTAGGGAGATATTTTATTATTAGAGTTTTCATAGGTATCACCTATTGCAGTACAGGACTGTATAAGATATAAATGTACTTGCATTGGGTTAAAGGCAGAGAGCTAAGCATGCCGATTCTTGAAAGGTGTTTTCAAACACAATAAAACATTTAAACTCAAAATACCAATATTTCTTTAGAAGGTGGTAGAGACTGAACAAGCACGACTGCTATGTAGAAGAATTGTACCTTCGGGTTCGGGAACACTATGATTCTATAGAGAGACATGTGACCCTATTCGGGGATAAAGGCAGAAAGGTTGGTGAAATCGACCTGCTTGCACATAAAGACGGTCATACCGATGTCTTTGAGGTCAAATGCAGTCCCAGAAAAGTCAAGGCCAGAAAGCAGTTGAAGAGAATCAAGAAACATATTGGTCCTGAGAACACTCGATGTTTTTTCTATTGTGGAGCAAGTAAAGAGATAGAACATTTCTGAAAGAATTGAAATACTGTCAAATTTCACAATTTATTTGCGGTTTTTTCTAGAGAAGACTTATTAATTTGATTTGAAAAATAAAAGAACACCAGGCAAAAAACCTGGTGAGACCCACAAGTAAATATGTTACTGTTCACAAATATAAATAATTTGTGTTTTGGTCAATGGCGTGGTGGCACAATCTGGTAATGCTCCAGGTTTAGGCCCTGGTGAGACCCACAAGTCTCGTGCGGGTTCGAAAGAGCTCCATGAAGGCTTCGAAAGTCCCGCCCGCGCCGACTAAAAATCCACAACATTTATATACTATAGCCACTTATATATTTGCTATGGCAACCACAATTCAAATCAGTCAAAAGTTGGTCAAAGAACTCAAAGATAGAAAACTTTATGACAAGGAAAGTTACGAAGAAGTCATCTGGGATCTATTGGAGGACACAATGGAACTCTCTGAAGAAACAAAGAAGCATATTGAGAAGTCAAGAAAAGATTTCAAAAATGGCAGGACCTATAGCCATGAACAGGTCAAAAAGGAGCTCGGCTTATGACTTATGAACTAGTCTACTCTGAGGAGTCCTTGAAGCAATTGAAGAAGCTTGAAAAGGATATACAGAATCGAATTCTATCAAGTTTAGAGCGTTGCAGAATAAGACCGCATGCCCACATCAAGAAACTAGTTGGAAATCCATATTTTAGGTTGCGGGTCGGCAAGTATCGTGTGATTTTGGATGTCAAAGATGACAAACTCATAATACTTGTTCTGGAAGTTGCTCACAGGAGCAGGATTTATGGATGAATTGTCTTGTAGAATGGTAGTATTTATAACAGCAGGCCGCACTTTCCAGCATTCTACCGCACCCCTGGCGCGGGTTTGGCCCTGCTAACGCAGGGGCGGGGCTGGAAATAAAGCTGTCGCTACTCTTTAATTTTCTTTTAGAATTCTTAAACATCAATCATCTCAATCTCAATATTCAACCCTTCCGGAATAGGAACTCGCATAACAAGTCTCAAAGCTCTCTCGTCAATTCCAAGATCTATCAATCTCTTGTGGACTCGCATCTCGTACCGCTCCCACGTTGCACTACCATCTCCACAAGGACTTTTTCTTGTAGTTATCTTTAGCTTCTTGGTAGGAAGCGGGATTGGACCGCGCATGACTACGCCAGTCTTCTCTGCAATGTTTCTTATGTACTCACAAGTCTGGTTAATCGTGTTGATGTCCGTGCTCGCGAGTTTGATTCTTGCTTTTTGCATTTCTTTGTTCCTCATGACAAACTGTCAATTTGACATGTCACTGAAATTTTGTCCGAAGGCCAAAATTTCTGGAGCTCTTGAATCAAATAAAATTCAAGAGTAAAAAAAATAAAATATGAAGGCCTAAGCCTTCTTGACTAGGTCAATACACATACCAGCTGCGACTGTGCTTCCAGAGTCTCTAACTGCAAAGTTTGCAAGCTGCGGAATCTCTGACTTCTTCTCAATCACTACTGGTTGTACTGGCTGTAGCCTGACAATTGCTGCGTCTCCATTTTTGATGAAATCAGGATTTTCCTGCAAAACTTCACCAGTCATTGGATTAAGCTTTTTCTCAATTGCTATAACCTTGCATGCAACCTGAGCTGTATGGATGTGGAACACAGGTGTGTAACCCACAGTAACAACGCTTGGATGGTTCAGCACAATGATCTGTGCAGTGAACTCACTTGCGACTGTTGGAGGGTTATCTGCAGATCCTACAACATCTCCTCTTGCAATGTCTTTCTTTCCGAATCCTCGGACTGAAAAACCGACATTATCTCCAGGAATTGCTTCTGTCATCTGCTCGTGATGCATTTCAATAGTCTTACATTCGCCTGATACGCCTTTTCCTTCCCTTCCAGGAACAGCTACGACCTTCTGGCCAACTTTTAGCTTTCCAGTCTCAATTCGTCCAACTGGAACCACACCGATACCTGTGATGTTATAAACATCCTGGATAGGCAACCTAAGTGGTAGGCTAACTGGCTTATCTGGAACTACAAGATTATCAAGTGATTCCAATAGGGTTATACCTTTGTACCAAGGCATCTTATCAGTTTTCTTAGCTACATTGTCTCCCGGAAGAGATGCAATTGCTACAAACTGAATGTTTGCAATATTATATCCAACTCCTTTCAGGAGCTCTTCGACTTGAGCTTTGACCTTGTTGAATTTTTCTTCGCTATAGGCAACACCACTGATATCCATCTTGTTGATTGCAATGATCATCTGCTGGACACCTAGAACCTTTGCAAGGTACGCATGCTCTTTAGTCTGTGCATTTACTCCATCATTAGCAGCAACTACTAGAACTGCAGCGTCAGCCTGAGCTGCGCCTGTAATCATGTTCTTGATAAAGTCCCTGTGCCCTGGAGCATCAATTATTGTGAAATAGTATTTGTCAGTCTCAAACTTCTTATGAGCGAGATCGATTGTGACACCCCTTTCTTGCTCTTCTTTCAAGTTATCCATGACAAATGCAAACTCGAATCCGCCTTTTCCAAGGTTCTCTGCCTTTTCTTTGAGCTTTCGCATAGCCTGCTCTGAAATGTTACCAGTATCAAAGAGAAGTCTTCCAACTGTAGTACTCTTACCATGATCAACATGGCCAATAAAAACAATATTTATGTGGTCTTTTCCTTTTGCCATATTTCCTCTCCTCCAAGGCATCAAGCCTCTTTTTTGTGAATTTAAAACTCCTCCAACCCCTTTTTTTATAAGTTACAAGTTCCAATGAGGAATTTTGTAAGCTAGAGAAAACGAGACCTGTTTAAAAAGCTTACGGTGGACGTCTCGTCCAATTGATCTAATGCCTGAATTCTTGCGAGTTTTAAAAAACTCGAAGAATCAACCCCATAACGACACCAGCCACCAATGGAACAGCTATATTATCACTGAATTTAAAGGCTTCACCTTCAATTGCCTCTACAAGCATAGCAATCACAGCTCCTGGAAGTGCAATGTACCATGGAACAAACAGCATAGCACCCAAAAAGCCAAAGATCATACCTGCAAGCGTGCCTTCAACTGTCTTTTTTTTGTTCAGAGGATTCTTTCTCTTGCCAAATCTTATTCCAAAGAAGGTGGCTGCTGAATCTCCTAGTGTGAGAACCATGATACTTGCCAGAGCAATAGGACTTACCACCGTAACTGGCCTGCTAAAAAGAATGATACTAACTAATATACCTACAAAGAATGTAATCGCGCCAACACCAGGTATAGCAGATCGTCTATCAAAGTTCTCTAAAAACCAGTTTATTATTATTACCTTTCGCTTTGTAGCTATATATGATAGGATTAAACCCACAATAATTATCATCACAATATGAACCACATTGATATAATTCAAGAATAGCAAGAGCACTGTGAGTGAACCCCATATCGCATGCAGTACCTGTCGCTTGACCTCTTTTGAATAATCATTTACCTTCTGGTCCTTGAAATACCACATGAAGTACCCGATCAACAAGCCAAGTAATACTCCTGCCAACACATCTGAGAGGTAATGAACTCCCAAATATATTCTAGAATATGCTAAAAGAATGGCAAATGCCAAAAAAAGGTACTTAACTTGTTTAAAGAGAAAATATAGTATGGGTATTGCTGCAAATGCTACAGTCGCATGATTGCTAGGAAAAGAGAATGTCTGTTCAAACAATATAGGCGAGACATCCAATGTAAGAAATGGCCTGATCCTTTCAATACCTAACTTGAGCAGATGCGAAAATGCAAATGAAATTGCCAAAGACCCAAGTATGAAGGGGATATAATTTCTGCGCTTATCTTTAAGCATATATACACAAGGAATGACGTACATTACTGTTATCAAGACTCTCGCATCTGTAAGTACTACAAAGAAACTTGTAATGCTTGATATCCTAACCGAGAAGAGCGCACTAAATAGTGTCTTATCAAAGAACAAGCTGATAATAAGTGCAAGCAAGACCAAAGCCAACATAGCAATAACTCTATTAGTGAATATTGGCTTTCCAGTTATCTTCTTGAGGATTTTTGGTTTTTTCATCTTAAAACAAAAAAGTCAAAAGCTTGGTTACCAGACAACATAATCAATGTAACTACAATACCTGCAATCGTTACACCCATGGCATTGGCCCAAAAAAAATCTCTGCGTCGCATTCCAAGCAGATTAGCAACCAATGCTCCTGAATATGATCCTGTACCTGGCAAAGGGATCGCAATAAACAATCCAAGGCTAATAATACCATATTTCACTACTCCTTTTTGTATTTTTCGTTCAGCCTTGGCCAAATGCTTCTTGTAAATTTTATGTACAAAATCAATCTTTTGGATTAGTGTGATTAGGTGATGGAAAAATGCATACAATACTATCCCAAGTACAATATTAGCAACCACGCCAACCAGGAATACCAAAGGCCAATATTCAGTACCTAAGACAACAATGCCATAAGGAATGCTGAATCTTAGCTCCAGGCCAGGTACAAAAGTTAATAGCACTATAAAAATAAGTTTGAGAATCATTTTCGGAGGAACTCAATCTTAATAATTTTCTTTGTTCTTTCATTGACATAGACTGAAGCCAAAAGCTTTTTTATCAGTGGCCGAATGGTTCTATTCTTTCGCTTGACCAATGCATACACTTTCTTGTCCTTGATAAACAAGGTCTCTTCAGGATGTTTGGTAATGAATTGCTTATAGAATTTTTTGCTCCTGACAGGAGGACCAGCATGCTCCCTGAACTCAGCCAAAGTCTCGTTCTTGACAATAAAATATAATATGCCTTGGGTCTGCTTGAATTGCCAACCAGAAGAATACAATGTGAAATCACAGCCTGTAATTTCCTTCTTTATGTATTCAAACACTTTGAGCATCTTGGCACCACTCACATCAATCTTTTTTTCTAAGGGTTCTGCATAAACAATCATCATTATTGCATTCTCTTCAGCCTCTTTTAGTTTCTTCTTGAAAAAGGCTGCATTGTATTCTTGGATTTTAAAGTAATCTATAGACGGCTCTTTTAAGAATTCTCTTGCTTTTCTTTTTAGCCGCTCATATTTCTCTGCAGATAAAGCTGCTGCAGCATTCCTATCTGGCTGCAATGGATCCACAAGTATGAGTGGACTCACTCTTTTGGACTTATCCAATTCTTTCTCAGGATCATCAAGATGGAGTTCAGGATCAATGACCTTTTTAGATCCCCATCCATTTGCTATGGCTGTGAGCAGGTTTAAGAATGAACCATGATGTATGACTAAAATATCCAGTACATGACCTGAAAGTCCGGAAATATAGCTCTCTGCACCATAGACTCCAATTGATTTGCAGAATTGTTTTGCTAACCTGATTTCATCTGCTAAGAATGGCTTGAGTTTAAGATGTTTTCGAACATATTCTACATGCAAAGGACTCATATCAGTAACATTTTTTGCATGCTTGTAGTCTTTTACTTTTAGAACAGGTATGATCTCAAAGACAAACTTGTTCTTGACCTGAAAATAATTTCTAGATCCATGCAGCTCACTGGGATTTAATGGTGCCAACATCTTTCCAAGCATTGCAGACAAATCCTCTTTTTCATATTTCGGGTCAAACTGCACAAAGAGGTCTACATCAAATCCTTTTTTTAGAAAAGTTCCTTTGGCAATACTGCCTCCTTTCATGCATACAGCGTCAATCTTATTCTTCTTTATCAGATCCCTTATCTTCTTCACAAATACATCTACACCAACCAGACTTTTTGGATCTGGCCTAATACTATCCTTTGCATCATCCAATATAGTAACTACATCCATGCACACACAAACGCGTGCCGGGTTTAAAAAGGTTGTTGTGGATGTTGTGATAGAATTCAAAAGAAGGACTACTCCTCTCGAAGGGAGGACACATCAAATAATCACAACTTTTATTCCATAACAACAACAAATAAAAAGGACCCCTCTTTCATATAGCACATGACACAAGAATATGATTTTATATCCCTAGGTATCGGTAGTGCTGGAATGGCTGCAGCGATTTATGCAAAAAGATTCAATCTCAAAACCCTTGCAATAGGACAAGAGTCTGGTGGACTCCTCAATGAGGCATATAAGGTCGAGAATTACCCTGGTTTTACCAGCATATCAGGCCTTGATCTCATGATGAAGTTCAGGGAGCATGTCAAAGCACTGGATATTGAAGTGGTAGAAGACAGCATTAAAGGCATCAAAAAGCTACCTGACAAGGATGGCAAACCATTCTTTGAGGTCGAAACAACTAGCAAAGGTAGTTATTTTAGTAAGACTATCCTGGTGGCTCTAGGTTCTGAAAGAAGAAAGCTCAAGGTTCCTGGTGAGGCCAAACTCACTGGAAAAGGCGTATCTTTCTGTGCAACATGCGACGGTCCTTTTTTCAAGGATAAGATTGTCGGAGTGGTTGGCGGAAGTGATTCAGCAGCCCAAGCAGCCTTGTTATTGAGCGAGTATGCAAAGAAAGTCTATATTATCTATAGGAAGGAAAAGATTAGAGCTGAACCAATCTATCATTCTAGAATCGAGAATGCAAAGAATATAACTATCATCAATAATACAAACATTGTAGAGATTGTGGGAGATAAGATGATCGAAAAAGTTATCTTTGACCAAGAATACAATGGAAGCCGCGAATTTGCTTTGGAAGGCTTGTTTGTTTCAATAGGTTCAGGCCCAAACAGTGAAAAAGCTGCGCAACTAGGTGTTGAACTCGATGGACAGAGACATATAAAGATAAACCGTCTCTCTGAAACCAATATCCCTGGAGTGTATGCTGCAGGAGATATTGCAGATGGTCCTATGAAACAAGCCATAACTGGTGCTGCAGAAGGAGTGATTGCATCACAGAGTGCGTTTGAACTATTGAAGTGATTATTCTTAAGGTTCAACAGTTGTAACAAATGTTCCACGTACTTCGTGGTATGGCGTACATTTAGGATCAAAAACAGGGGGTGAACAATCTTCAACATCATTAGATTCATCTATATCTATGCCTGGCGGACCATCTGCAATAATTGCTCTTCTGAACAATATCATCAGTTTTACCTGTTGCTTTTCTCCGACCGGAAAAAACGTACCATCAGGAAAATTACATTTTAATGTTCCTGGATTAGCAGTATCTATAAATAGACCATCCCCTCCAGCGTCTGCCGAGAAATCACATGTAAATCCAGCTGGATAGTCTTGCGATTGTGCATCTATAATAACAATACCCTTGGGAAAATGATTTATTAGATTCAATTGAAATTCAGCAGCAAGTACTCCATCATAAATAATCATATCCTGGCACAGTACTTGATCTCCAAATTCGCATTGTTCTGGAATGAATTTTATTGGACTCAAGACATCAAAATATATTATCATGCCCACTGTTATTAGTATGACTAGTATGGTCCAGCCATATGTGGCCAGGTATTCAACTGCTGCTTGTGCTTTCTTGTTCATTTTTTTAGCAAAATTCTATATAAATGTCTTCTGTGTCCAGGTGCCAATCAATAATCTTAATATCTCCGTCACACACTCTTCGGTATATCTTTCCTGAAATGTTATGTAATGGTGGAGGAGTTCCAGTGTTAATCGCGCGTCTGAATTCGATATTAAATGTGATTTCTATCAGCTCCCCAGGAGCATACCCTTCAGCATTGTAAATACGCAATTGGGTCTTTCTTCCATTCAACAGGTAATTCGAGGAAACATTGAATGGGTTAGGAACCGCACCTCCTCCGGTTGGATCAATCACGAAATCGCGGGTTTCCACATCCGTAATATTTATCGTGTCCCCAAGTGAATTCTGGACATTGATTAGTATCCAGCCATCCCTTCCGATTGCTGCATCAATGCAGGGAATCTGAGGAGCACTTGTACAACTTTCTTCAATGAATTGCGTGGGTTTCAGTATCCCGAAATAAAAACCAATACCTACAATGATGAGAACAATCATGACAACCCAGCCATAAGTAATCAAGTACTCTATTGCAGCCTGGCCCCTCTTAGAATGTCTCACCTCTCTCATTTTAATTGACTTGTGCAATCACCTCGCCAGATACTGTATGGTCAAACCCAGCGGTGATATCTTCATTAGTATAAGTTAATGTGAATAGGATCTTGGCTTTTTCACCTTGGACTAGACCCAAGGTACCTACATCAGTCCAGATACGAACATATCTCTTTTCACCTGGTGCCCAGCCAGTGAATTCATATATACCTACCTTAAATCCTGGAGGTGGACCTGGATCAATAAACGTTGCCAAAGAATTAATCTCTAAATTTACGTTTTCCAAAGTACTATCTGGCCATATGACTGTCGCACTCTTAATTTCCATAGTAAAATCCTTTGAATTGGATAGGACCAAAAATATTTCAGGATCCCCACCTAAACCATCATAATTAATCTGATAATCAATGCATGAAAATTCCGGACTTACCAAGCACTTGCTTGGAGGAGTTATCTTCAAGAATCCAAAATATGCGAGTGCTCCTATAGCTGTAAGTATTACAATGAATGCCCAACCATAGGTTGTCAAAAATTCCAATGCTGCTTGACCTTTCTTATGAGATTTTTTCATCTTAGTTCACCTTGACAAATATTTCACCTGTTATATTTTTATTGAAAAATTCTCCGGACATTGCGTATTCCATTTCAATTGCAATTTTGGGCCTGTCTCCTGGTGTAAGACCTGTAAGCTCTAATACCAGTTCGCGGGTCTCATCTGCTTTCCAATAAGACTCTGTAGCTCCAGAGACTATACCCTTTGCTAGATCACACCAATCTGGAGTAATACATTCTACAGGCGTAACTGATGCAGCACCATACACTGCAAAAGAGACATCATCAATTTTTATAGCTTTACCCAGACCATTAACCAACATTAAACTAACTTTTCCTGGAGGACCAATATCTGACATGAAGTCATCACAAAGAATGCCTGATTCAAAATTGCATTTCTCAGGAAGGAACATGTCGGGATTCAGAACTCCAAAATAGGCTAGTGCAGCCAAGGCTACAATTATGATCATTAAAGCCCAGCCATATGTTGATAAATATTCCATGGCTGCTTGGCCTTTTTTTTCAACCATACAATACATATCCGCGTCAGAGCTATTTAAATGTTTTGCTATGGATTTTAAAACAATTAGACGTTTAAGCAAACTTTTTAAATCCAGACCCTTAACATGTGTCTAATGCAAACAAAACCTATGCCAAACATTGGCGAAAACATAGAGGTCATAGACAACGGATGCCCTTTATGCAAGTCATCTGTTAGAGGCAATGACAAATATTTATTTTTTTGCAAGAAATGCAATCTTCTGTTTAGAAGAAGGCAGTGTAAGAGGTGATACCATTTCAAAAAATAAGAGCCAAAGAATAGGAGTATTTGTAGACGTCCAGAACATGTATTACAGCGCAAGACAGCTATATAAGCGAAAAGTGAATTTTGCAGCAGTACTAAAAAACGCTGTTGCAGGCAGAAGTCTAATTAGGGCATTAGCATATGTAATTCATGCAGATATAAAAGAAGAGAAGAATTTTTTTGAAGCACTAGAAAAGATAGGATATGA
>JAHJEM010000063.1 GCA_018825425.1 Nanobdellota archaeon
CAAAGATTTGACAGGTTAGTCGATTTTTTCGATGAACATTTCAAGGATTTTTTTGATTTTGATAGTGAGCCGTATGCAGTTTTTAGAGCAAACACAAATTTAAACGAATTTGACCCGCGTACTGAAGGTCTTCCGAATGGATTAAGTCGTCAATTTGCAACAAGAACAGCTGTTCTTGACGTACCATTGGATGATATTACAAGTTCTCAGGCAGAAATTTCTATTCCAGGAATGAAGCCAAGAAAGCATATGGAAGTAAGCCGTATTGCTCAGAATGTTGCACAATATGGACATGGAATAAGAATAATGTTTGAGCTAGGATGTGGAAAAGGCTTTCTGACCAATTATCTTGCGATGATGTCAGGATCTGAAGGCAATTTTATTGGCATAGATCATGACCAATGTAGTCTTAAGCAAGCAAAAAAGACAGCTCAAGATCTAGGATTAGATTCAAGATTTATTCATAGCGATGCAGAGAGTATTCATTATGATGAGTTCGCTGGCAGTCTAGAGCCTCGTGCTGTACTTGGTCTACACACCTGCAACTATCTGGCAGACAGAATAGTGCAATCTGGAGCAAATTTAATTGTTGTGGCACCTTGTTGCTATCATGATATGGATCCGGAGCATTATTTCATTAGCAGTCATGGTAAGACTGTAGTGGAAAATAGCAATATTCCTCCTGATGATATACTTGGAGAATTGGCCACAGCTCATGGTTTGTGTATAGGATTAGCCGGCGATTTTAGTACTCACGTTATGGAAACAGAAGACAGATTAGGTGATGCAGGCCCAGATTACACAAATACTATGTTACAAGCATTAACTCTTATGAAAAGGTTTTGGGGTGAACCCGCATCTGCACTCTTGGCATTAGACCGTGCAGTATATCTCCAAGAACAGGGATATACTACAGAAGTAAGCACCTTCTCTGAAGGAACTCTTACTCCAGGAAATATTTTGATTACTGCATACAGATAGAAAAATATTAAAGCCATGCCATTCCAAGAGATACAATGGTTCAAGATTCTCTTGCAATTCATCATCTTCACAAGAGAAAGAGAATTCATCAGAAGTATGAAAAATATCCTCATCCCAATAAATTCAAGAGGATTATGGATAAGCTAATTTTCTTTGCAGGTTTCCTTGCGATTATCATGACTATTCCGCAAGTCTTGAAAATATGGGTTGGACAAAATGCGTCAGGAGTATCTATATGGTCCTGGTCAGCATATTTGTTTACCACACTTATATGGTTGGGATATGGAATTGTCCATAAAGATAAGGCAATCATATTCGCCTATTCACCGTTCCTTATTCTACACCCGTTAATCATTATAGGAACCGTATTATATGGCTAGAGTATATTGCCAAAGTGTGTAGCTTGCACAGGGTTTTCTCCATTAACTTTATAAAATCCTTCCAACTTATCCTGCTCATATGGCAGCTATAAAAATAAAACTCGAAAAAAAGGAGCTTGAGATCAAAAAGGGCGCCAGTGGACTAGATATCCTAAAGGATAATCCACATGATGGTGCAATCGCCATGAAATTAGATGGCAAATTGGTTGATCTTACAACTACATTAGATAAATCTGCCGCAATTGAGTTTGTAACAAGCAAAGATGACGAAGGAAAAGAAGTCATCAAACATAGTGCTGCACACATCATGGCTCAAGCCATAAAAAAACTCTATCCTGAAGCAGAACCCACAATAGGCCCTGCTATAGATACTGGTTTCTACTATGATTTTGACAATCTGAAGATACAGCAGGAAGATCTTCCAAAAATTGAGAAGGAGATGAAAAAAATCATCCATGATAAACTTCCTTTCACAAGAAAGGTTGTTCCTTTGAAAGAAGCTCTTGAAATGTTTAAGAATAAGTACAAAAAAGAGATAATCAAGGAATTGACAGACAAAGATGTTAGTACTTACAAGCAGGGAGACTTTGTCGACTTATGCCGCGGACCTCATGTCCCACACACAGGATATGTCAAAGCAATCAAACTAACCAAACTTGCTGGAGCCTATTGGAGGGGCGACAGCAACAATGTCATGCTAACAAGAGTTTACGGAGTGGCATTTGCAAGCAAAGATGAACTCAATGAATATGTCAAGCTATTGGAAGAAGCAGAGAAAAGAGATCACAAGAAGATTGGCAAACAGATGGACCTTTTCAGTTTCCACGAGGAAGCAGCAGGTGTTCCATTTTTCCATCCTAAAGGAAGCATTATCTACAACGAACTCCTGAATTTTATCAGGGATGAATACTTCAAGAGAGATTATGGAGAGGTCGTGACCCCAACAATTCTCAAGAACACCATGTGGAAGCAGAGCGGTCATTGGGATCATTATAGAGAAGATATGTATTTTACTAAGATTGACAAGCAGGACTATGGTTTGAAACCCATGAACTGTCCTGCAGCAATTCTAATCTATAAGAACAGTACAAAAAGCTACAGGCAACTTCCTCTAAGGTATGCTGATTGTGGTTTTATCCATAGAAATGAACTCAGTGGAGTACTTAATGGATTATTCAGAGTGAGAAGGTTTATCCAGGATGACTGTCATCATTTTGTCACGCCTGATCAGATGGGTGAAGAGATCAAGGAATTGATTGATTTTGTGAAATATGTCTACAAGGATGTTTTTGACTTCGAATTCCATGTAGAACTATCTACCAAACCTGATAAGGCCATGGGTGATGACAAATTATGGGAACAGGCAGAAGGTGCTTTGGGCCTTGCTATGAAGGAGGTCAAGTTGCCTTTTACAATTAATCCTGGCGATGGTGCATTCTATGGTCCAAAATTGGACTTCCATATCAAAGACGCGCTTGGAAGGAGCTGGCAGTGCGGTACAATCCAGGTTGATTTCCAGATGCCAGAACGATTTGATCTCAATTATGAAGGACCTGATGGGACCAAGCATAGACCTGTAATCATCCACAGGACAATAATCGGCAGTGTTGAACGGTTTATGGGTGTGCTCTTGGAGCATACTGCTGGACGACTTCCGCTTTGGCTTTCTCCGGTTCAGGTTAGGATCATGCCTATAGCAGATCGTCATCTGGATTATGCAAAAGGAGTATTGGAGGAGTTGAAAAAACAAGGAGTCCGGGTTGACATGGATGACCGTACTGAAACCATCGGGAAAAAAGTCAGAGATGCTCAATTGCACAAGGTTCCAATCATGCTTACACTTGGTGACAAGGAATTGGAAGCTAAAACTCTTGCTGCAAGAACATTGGATGGAAAACTCAAGTTTGGAATAAAGACAGCTGACTTTGTAAATGCAGTAAAACAGAATATTGAGGAGAAGAAGGTTAGCGTTAGTTTTTAGGCAATTACAAAAACATTTAAAAACGTGCTTGCAGTGCTTAATTCTTATGATAGATATTCATCAGATAAGAGAGGATTATGAGGGCGTCAAGAAGAATCTCGAGAAACGAAAAGATCCTGAACTCATCAAACTTGTGGATCAAGCCAGACTTCTGGATGAGAACTGGCGAGAACTAAAAAAACGGACTGACGAGCTACGCCATGAGAGAAATGTTGTTAGTCAGGTCATAAATAAGCTCAAGAAAGATAATAAAGACGCTGCTTCTGCCATGGAAAAGGCTAAGAAGATTCCAAAGGAGCTCAAAGAGATTGACGAGAAGCAGAAAGCCTTGGAAGCAAAGCTCCGAATTATTATGCTGCGTATTCCAAACTTGTTGGCAGACAATGTGCCGTATGGTAAGGATTCATCTGAGAATGTTGAGATCAAGAAATATGGTGAGATCAAAAAACAAGGTTTTGAATTAAAACCACATGGTGAGCTTGCAGAAAGTCTTGGAATTGCTGATTTTGACAGGAGTACCAAGCTAAGCGGTGCTGGATTCTATTTTCTAAAAGGAGATCTTGCTATGCTGAACATGGCACTGATCAAGTTCTCTATTGATTTCATGGTCAAGAAAGGATATACCTATGTTGAACCTCCTTTGATGTTATCCAGAAAAGCGTACGAAGGAGTGACAGATCTTGATGACTTTGAGAATGTCATGTACAAGATAGAAAGTGAAGACGCGTATATGATTGCAACATCAGAACATCCTTTAGTCAGCCAGCACATGGATGAGACTATTGATCCGAAGGGTCTACCATTAAAGTATGCAGGATACAGCATCTGTTTCCGAAGAGAGATAGGAAGCCGCGGAATAGATACCAAAGGATTGTTTCGAACTCATCAGTTCAATAAGATTGAACAAGTAATCATATGTAAACCTGAAGATTCTACCAAATTGTTTGAAGAACTTGATAAGAACGCTCAAGAGCTATATGAACAACTAGGTTTACCATTCAGGATTGTAAATATCTGCACAGGAGACATGGGAACTGTGGCACATTACAAACACGACCTAGAGGTGTGGTTCCCCAGGGTCAATAAGTATCAAGAGGTAGGATCATGTTCCAATTGTACTGATTACCAAGCAAGAAGATTGAATATCCGCCTGGGTGGCACTGATAAAAGATTTGTCCATACTCTTAACAATACAGCAATCGCCACAAGCAGGTGTATGGTAGCAATCCTAGAGAATTACCAGAACAAAGATGGTAGTGTTACTATTCCTGAAGTGCTTGTTCCATACATGAATGGAAAGGAAGTGATTAAGAAGAATTAAATTTCCTTAGTATCTCCTTCTTCATTTGCAGCAATGAGTCGTACTCCCACACCAAGTTTGAGCAATGCTGAAAGGATTGCCATGTGCTCTGCTCCACTACCAGATATCATATTGAATGCAACTTCTGTCTCCCCTTCGAGCTTTCCTTTTAGTTCAGCCTGCAGTATTGCAACATTGTCAGCAATTGGCTTGGCTGCATCAATTAGAACCAAGTCTGCTTCTTTCTCATTCTGGTAGTTATCCTTAGACCACTGGTTTGTGACCAGGATCATCGTTTCAAACTGTCCAGAGTTGACGAGTGTGCCTACATGGCCCCAAGTGCCTTTTCCTGTGGACAAGCATGCTATTAGAGTTGTCATAGTATTTTCGCAAAAGAAGGATATTAATAAAGGTTTTGGCTATAGAAAATCAGAGTTGTTTAGCATAATCATTTCACTCTCATTCTCAGAATACTCAATTATGTTCAGACAAGCATTGCTCTGCTTGATATCAAGCATATCATTTGCAGGTATTCCATTAATAATACTAATAAGTGCTTGATTGAATCCAATGTGCGCTGCAATGAGTACACATTCATTAGAATGATTCTGATAAATCTCATCCAAGAATTGTTTAGCTCTTATTTGCATCTCTTCATTTGTCTCAATATCATCTGGCCAGTTCTCCCAGTCACAATCATTGTCGAATTTTCCTGTGTAACTGCCCATGTCTCGCTCTCGTACCTCTTCAGTGATATGAAAATGAACATCTGGATGGTGCTTGGCAACTATTTTTGCAGTATCCAGAGCTCTTGTTAGGTCACTAGAATAAATCTGGTCAATCTGTTCATTTTTCAGCCTTAATCCTAGTTTTTCAGCTTGTTCAATTCCTTTTTTGGTGAGAGTCCCAGGTAGCTGTCCTGTAGCAATTCGCTTAATATTTTCCTCTGTCTCACCATGTCTAGTCAATAAAATCCGCATATTAGAGCTAAATACAGAGGAATTAATAAAAATACTCTTTTTTCAACAAAATTTTTAAACTAATAAACCCTCCTTCTTCCTATATGGTGGAAGAAAGCTCTGATTTGCTAGAGTTAGGGGGGAATATCAAGCTGGCCGGTTTCGGCACGCTGGAAAAATCCGAGCTCATAGTGGTGAAGAAGATAGTAGGTAGTTATGCCCGAAGATTCTCTGATAGACATAGTGATTTTGAAAGTCTACATGTAACTATGAAACTCACTCATAAGAGGGAGAAGTCAGAAAAATACGAGATAATGGGAAAGCTGCTCTTGGGAGGAAGTCCTAACAACTCCAGCGATGTAGATAGAAACCTTTTTTTCTGTCTAGATTCTGTTTTGAAGAAACTTGACACCACAGCTAGCAAGAAAATCTAAGAACGGGATATTTCTTGTTTCTTCACTCTACTTAGCGCTATAAAAATGACTTGCGGATCCCACTGCTGTTCTTTAAGAGTTTTTATGATCTCACCATCTGTCGATCCATTGGATCTCATCTCAGTTATATTGTTCTTCACAAGCTCTACAAATTCATACTGAAGTTCAAGAGACGGCGCTTTTTTAGTATTGAATATACCAAGCCGTTTTGGCACTTTTATCTTGTGTTCCTCTTTATTCTCCTTATGTTCTACTGTAAATTTCTTGTCCTTCTTAACTTCTAGTTTAGTTTTGGAAATCTTCCGATTTTCAATCTTCGTAAATACACTCTCTGCCTTGTCTTGATAGAAATTACGCCAATTCTCATGAGCCTTCTGGAAGTGGTGTTCGTAAAAAAGAAACATAGTCATGGCCAATGTCAAAAACAGTAGTAGAAATGAATACACATCAGGCGTGAATAACTTTAGATTATCCTCTGCTGCAACAAACGCTTCAAGCAGAATGAAGTCCATAAGGAATACTGCAAGTAAAGTCACTATCTTCTTCATAACAATTATTGATTCAAAGAACTCCTTTAAATAAGTTTTGATTTTATACTCGGAAGAAGTACAATAACTATAAGAAAAAAAGTGTAGAAAACTATCCTATAGCTCTTCTAACATCAGTGACTTCAGCAGATTGTACACCCTCAATCTCCTTTACCTTGTCAGCAATAGGATCAGGACTGCCCTTAGCTTCGTCCATGACAAACATTAGATTAAGAGCATTCAAACCGAATGCAATAGGTTCAATTTCAGCTTTTCTGTCCCCTTCTCCAACTTCAGAATAAAGAATCTTGTTGGCCTTCTCCTTTATTGCTTCCAAATCAGTATCTGGAGCCTCAGGCATTATCTTTAGTGTAATTATTGCATTAGCCACTATAAATCACCTCTAGTTTGGGCCTTCAAAGCCACATTCAGGACAAGTATATTTAGCAACTATCTGCCTACATTTCTTGCACCTAATAATCTTATGCTTACTACAGCCAGGGCAGTCAAATGTAACTGCACCTCTGTCATTTGCAATGTTCTTCTTACATGATATACATTGAATAATCGCCATTTTGGTTGTTGAGAAAAGCAGGTTGTTTAAAAAGGTTATGCATCACAATTGAATACAACATCTGCTGGGGCGGGTGGTCAGGGAATTAGAAGGAAGACACATAGACATGTTTAAATAAAAAAATGAATTTCCAAGCATGTAGGAGAGTATTATGAAACTAAGACTGCTATCATTAATGATTCCTTTTATATTGTACACTATTGGATGTGGGGATGGTGCTGCACCGGAGAAACAAGAAAAATCTAGACGTAAAAAAACTGTAGTTACTGAAGTAGCTGTAGTTACTAAAGTAGATCCCAAAGTGCAAGCACTGATTAATAAGGATCTTGAAGAAAGAATTGCAGTTCATAAGGAAAAGTTAGGGATCGAGCATTTTGGATTGCCAAGAGTGGAACCCGGATTTCCAAAGGCAGGCTGTTATGTTGGAAGTGCACTTTATCATCCTGCAACCGATGCAATTTATTTAATGTCTTTTGGTGATCTACCCAACAATGGCCTGTTTTCTCCTAACAATGACGGTGATAGCACTTCAGTACATATAATTGATCATGAATTAGGCCATTTCTATGCAGATCAACTCCATGAAAGTCTCGGCAAAGGTGATTGGCCTCTGTACCCAAATGAAATGACTCTAAATACTCCAGGCATAAACATGATTAGTGAAGGAATAGCTGAATGGTTTGATAGGACTATTAATTGCAGAGAAGATGCTTTTACAGATACTGATTATCCTGAGGGTTTTGTAAACTGGTATGTTCATTCCACTGCAGTATATGATGGCGGGATTTCTAATGTAATTTACAATGGAGGCTATCATCTAGTTAAACCAATTCTTGATAAACATGGAGCTGCTGGAATTGAGTACTTGATTACTCACCCGCCTGTATCAGATGATTTCTCTGATCTTCCAGGATATAGAACCAAGGTTCTGGAAGTCCTTGAAGCTAAGTAAGAAGAATTTGAAAAAAACTGCACCGACTGGGAATCGAACCCAGGTCAAAAGCTGTTTGCGTTAGCAAACTCTGGCAAACGTCAGGTTGCATATATGGCAAGCTTCTATTCTACCATTAAACCATCGGTGCGTAATTATTCAAAAGAACTATGGATTATTTAAATAGTTTATGGAGTTAGTACGATGGTTCGATGGTTCTCACAATTGCATCGTATTGTGCTTCACCCATTATTTCTTTGTACACTTTTGGAGGCCTTGTGAAAGTAGGCGTGCCAATTTGTTGTCCTGATTCGATTGCCTTCTCCAGATTAGGTATGCCTGGTGTTTCATTACTTCCAGACACAACATATTCAAGTCTTTCAACAACCGACAAAAGAGCATTGAGCATAATTAATCTTGGTTTTTCACCGCCAGGAAATCTAACATAATATTCCTTTCTAAGAAATGCCTTATCGCTTGTTCCCACATCGAAAGGAATTTCAGCCACAACTGCAGGATGTGAATTTCCGTTGATCTGAAATTGACTGAATTGCATATTATGATAGGGTACACCATCCATTCCACACATCTGACCATGAAACACAAGGTAGAATTGAAATGACTTATCTGATTCTTTAGGATCTAATGGAGCCCATCTATAATGTATCTCTGCATTGTCAGGACCATAAACTGTGTCAAATCTGCTTGATTGATTAGCATTCATCCTTGCAGCCCATCGATTAAGACCTGCAAGTAGACCTATTCCTTCCACTTCTCTTGGGATTCTCTTCTTGGCCCAACCATCTGGCAATTGCAATCTGAATCCCCTCTTTTTATCTTCGTGAATCATAAAACCAGGAAACCGTCATGAAATATATAAATATATGCTAACTTATCACAACCTTTAAAAAGGTCTCACATTTCCTGCAACCCATGAAAAAGGCATCTGAAGCTCAGATAACAGAGAATGCAGCCAAAAAGCTGAAATCTTTATTGGAAAAGCCAGAGTGGGCTAACTTTGTAAAGACTGGAATGCATAAAGAACGACCTCCTGAACATGAAGACTGGTGGTATTTGAGAGCTGCTTCAATACTTAGACGAATCAATACTCTTGGTCCAATTGGTGTGTCCAAACTTAGAGCTAAATATGGCGGTAAGAAGAACCGAGGCGTAAAGAAAGAACACACGTATAGAGGAAGTGGCAAAATCATAAGAACTCTTGTCCAGGATCTTGAGAAGAAAGGCTTTGTTGAAAAGGCAAAGGCTCCAGCGACTGGAAGGATAATCACAGTAAAAGGTAAAGAAATCTTATTCAAAGGTCTATAGAATGGCAACTTACAAACATAAAAGCAGGAAGAAAAGACTTATTAAGATCGGAAAGCTTTGTAAATGGGCGCCGTTCTGGACTGTTCCTAAAAAATATGGAAAAGGCAGAAGAGTTCATCCTGGAAGACATACTGTTCTAAAGCGAAGTTGGAGACGTACTAAGAGCAAACAATAAAAATGGCAACTGTTCAAAGAACCTATATTGTACCTTTAAGAAAAGGATATGCTAATCATGCTAATTGGAAGAGATCAAAAAAAGCAGTTACCGTATTAAAATCATTTCTAGTTAGACATACTAAACGAGAAGACATAAAGATTGGTGGCCATCTCAACGAGTATCTTTGGAAACATGGTATAAAGAATCCTCCTGGCAAAGTCAAAGTGGATGTATGGATCAAGGATGAATATGCTGAAGCTGAACTTTCAGGTTTCTCTTTCAAAGGAGCAGCCAAGATAGAGAAGAAGAAAGAAGAAGGCGGACTAAAGGATAAGCTCGCAAAGAAGCTTGGTGTAGACAAGGAAGAAGATAAGGATAGTAAAGATAATAAAGATACCAAGAAGGAAGAGAAGACAGATAAGAAAGACGCCAAGCCTGCAAAAGAAGATAAGAAAGAAGTGAAGACAGAGAAAAAGGAAGCTAAGAAAGAAACTCCTATTAAGAAAGAAGAGAAAAAGTAGTAATTCTATTTTGCTTGATCTAGACGTAACCAGAATTTATAGACTGTTAGAGTATTATTTGGACCCCAATCAGCAGCGTATAATATATCATCCTTTACACAAATGTGTTCCACATCAGGTATTTCTTCTGCAGGAATTACAATTCTCCCAGGACCAAAATCCCACTTTCTGACATTGATACCTGCATTGCTTGCACTGGTACGAATATACGCATAAAAATCAGGTCCAATTCGGAACTGCGTGTTGTGACCATCTGTCCAGTAATGAGGTCTAAAAGAGGTGATATCCGCTGAGTCAAAAAGCCTTGCTTCACTTGAAATATCATAAATAATGTATTTTCCCTGCGGACTTGTACCGATATACCAATAAGTATCATATAGCGTTTCCAAAAAATTCACATCATCTAGATTTGCTAAAGGTGCAGCAGCCAACCATTGCCTCTGCTGATCCAAGTTTTTAGTAGTCATTACCACATTATTGCCTGCTGCATAAGCAGTATGAACTCTTAATTCCAATTCTTCATTATATACAACGTGTTCTGTCTCTTCTTCTGTAACAATATTTGTCAGTCCCAAACTACTATGTGCATTTGCTCCAACGATGATATCTCCAATTAGACTAATGTAGTTCACACCAAATTGGGTCAATACAGTTTTTTCGTGCAAATAATTGTCGGCATTAAATATAAGATACCGATCTGCAAAAACCTCATGCTGCACTATCCAATCTTGGTTAGCAGCAATTTTTATTCCATCTCTAGGATCATCTGCATCAATTCCAAGGTCAGACTGGCGAAGTGCCAAAACTCGGGTATAATTACCTATTGTAATCCAGGAACCTGTTACCTCCAGCGTCTCAGTTTGTGAATTCCAGGTATCAAACTGTCTAGTCATCAATAGTACATACGGCGCTTCTCTAATTGTTAACTCAAAGCTATCAGGAACGCTATTGCATGCAACAGTTATTGTTTCAGTTCCTGAATATCCATCTTCAAGATCACTCAATACCAGATCATCGTTCTGGTCAACCCATATTCGGTAATGGTCATGTGAGGATTCAACTGTGAATATAAGTTCGCTATCGATATCACTGGCAAAATTCTTGAGATTATCAATAAATGCTACCGGCGGGATATTATATTTCAATGACTCATCAGGTAAAGGAACAGTCCAAACAGCCGCATCATCCACAGAATTAACATCCACTCTTATTGTTCCTGAATTAACACCATTACAGGATAAGGAGAAAAATTTTGTTCCAAAATAATTATCATCTCTTGCTGTTAATTTGAGATCATCATTAATAATTGATAGTATAATTTCATTCAAATCATATTCTGTGGTAAATACCAAGGGGCTATCTGGATCAATAACATAAGATGTAACATTTTCCAATACTGTTGTTCCTGGAGTGGTATCTTCATCAAAATTTATGGTTGGAACAACACTCCATCTTGTTGGATCATCCTCTTCATGCACAATCACAGTTATGTCAGGACTTGCAACTCCATTGCAGGCTAGATTAAAAGTTTTTGTACCATACCAATTCTCTTGTAGATATGTAAGATACAAATCATCATTTCTTATCTCAAACCTTATCTCTCCCAAATCATAAGAATCGACCAACTCCAATGGACTATCAGGATCTGAAACATACTGGCTGACATAAGTCAACAGTATTGTCTCCAGATCTAAGTCTTCTGGTAATTGTATATTAGGTAGCGGCGTCCATACCGCAGGCTCATCATCACCAGATACTGTGAGAGTAAAACTAGTTGGAATTGTATTCCCATCCACTATTACAGTCTCTGATCCATACCAATGCGGATCTAGATTTCTTACCTTAATATGCCCTCCTTCATAATATGCCTCAAAATGAGTATTATTACTGCTTACAGAGATGTCTTTTGGAGAATCAATGTCTGTCAAGAGATCATCTATGTTTGCATATGCAACGGTCCCATCAGATGAATTCTCTGCAATCTGTTGATCTATAAGGTCATCCCAAAATGCAGTATCATCAACAGACTGCACAGTCACATTAAGATCCGGACTTGGAACTCCATTACACACAAGATTCATTGACTTGGTCCCATAATAATTGTCAAGCCTATATGTTAACACTAGAGAATCATTATCAACAACTTCAAACTTAACCTGACCCAAATCATACTCTGTCTGGAATACTAGATCAGTATCCTCATCCTGGACAAAAGTATCCAAATCCCTTGTGACCGTGGTTCCAACTGGAGTGTCTTCGTCAAACCATATTGCAGGTTGGCCGATCCATTCAGTAGGCGAATCCTCACCTTGTACATGGAGTGTGAATGATGCGGGTACACCATTTGCCTCCAATTCAATTTCAATATCTCCAAAGTAATTGGGTTCAAGATTAAACCCTATTAGATCATTATTGCCACGCATAAAATCTAGTCTAGGGTGATTTGGCTGGGGGATGTGAACAGGATCATCTGGATCTTCAGCTAGAAGGAACAAGTTTGGGTAAATCACGAAATTACCTGTAGTATTCTCAGCAACATACTGATCTTCTAGATCTTGCCACACTGCAGGATCATCCCTGCAAGTTATGTTTAATGCAAACTTTGCAGCAGTATCATTGGCTCTCACTTCAATTGAGTCAGTACCACAGTGTTGTGCTTCCATATTCTTCAAGTAAAGACTGCTGTCTGCAAAGAACAATGTTCCATGTTGATATGGACCTGTTGAGAATTCAGTCTCACCATCAAAGGTGATTCTGTTCTTGATTCCAGGATATACATTGATTGAATCTGTTCCACCTATTGTTCCATCAGTCTCTTCAATAGTCTGTTCCTGCAATGGTTCCCAAACAGGAACATGCTTTGCAAATGGTTCCAAAGGCTGCTCAGAACAAGACAATGAAAGAGTTAGAATACCTGCAGCAAGCAATCCTGCACCTGCTCTAATAATATTCCTAGGACTCTTGAATGCATTTACAGTTTTTGCAACAAGTGTGTCGAGGGTCATTTTGTACCTATTCCAAATTCCAATCTAAAGCCATCCTGTCTTTCGTTTTTAGATATCTGTTCTTGAGAAAACTTCATCCAATAACCTAATTCTGCTACAACGTCAAAAGGAAGATTAAAAGCTTGCAACTGTCCCTGTGCTTTGAAAGAGATAGCTATACCTGGTTCAAATTTGGCCTCTTTAATATGGATGGGTTCAAATGTCAGATTGGGTGACAGACTATCCGGCACACTACGAGAATATTCATATTGATTGTAAGACATCAAGAATGCGATACTCCCATAGAGATTACTTCTTCCCTTAGTAATATCTGCAATTCGAATACTACCTCCAACTAAACCAATGTATATCTCAGACTCATAAGAGTGGTCCCACTCTGCAACAGGATCGTTTAGTCTATCCCTAACAGTTATATTCTCATGGAAAGAATATGTCAGAGGTAATAAATATCCTTTTCCAAAAACAGAAAAACCATGGTTAACATTGTAATCTACTCTTAACCAAGGAATCTCATTAAAAATATCTTCCATATTAACGCTTACATTTCCATTTCCCTCTGCGATCCAAGGATGGTCAATGCTATAAGCATCTTCAATTTCAGATATGCTGGAATTAATCTGTTCAGTAAGACCTTTAAATTCCTTGTTGAAAAAACCTAAGCTTACTCCCCCAGACAATACAACTCCTTTACCTAATCTTATACCTTTTCTCGTTTGTACACCGTTATCTGGTTCATTTGGCTTCAAAACTTTAACCTCAAAAACATTATATTCAATATTGTTTTTTGAATCTCTACAAAATGCATCAAACTTATATGTTCCTGGGTCATCAGGAATGGAAATCAATGCTGTTGGATCAATACTCCTGCTTTGTTCACCAGCAGGATTAATCGCACCAAAGACATAAGGCGGCACACCTCCTGTCGCCTCCCATTCTAAAGCCACTTTTAGAGGTGCAGGACCTGAATTTGGAACAGGAGTAACTGTAAACCTCAAAGGTTTCACAATCCTCTCCAATGTAAGTGTGCCATCTATGCAATCTTCAATGTCTTGGGTATGGCCATTTCCATTCAAAATAAAACCCAGATATGTTTCAAGGCTTGAATAATCAGTTTGAACACTCAAGTTTGTTGCAGGGACATTTCTTAATTGATTGCAGTCGAGATCTCCTTTACTTACCATCATGCAGGTTCCTGTCACCGGATCACATATCTTAAGGAGTTCTTGATCCATACGATATCTTTCAAACCAACTTTCAAATTTATCTGCTTCGGATTCCAATATTGTGTGTTTCTCAATGAGTTTTTCACCTTGCATGAACAATGCAACATTGCAACTGGGCTTATATCTGACATTATCAATATCAACCTGTTCATCAATCCCTTTGTCATGAAGATAAGTAAACGCAGATCCTGCCTCACGGAAGAATTGGACCATTGATCCCCCTTCCAAGCGCCAAAGATCAGGAGCTTTTTCTTCTTGTGCCTGAGGATCGATGTAATTATCTTGTGCATTGACTGACGGAAACAAGAAAGTTCCTGCTGCGAGAAGTGTAGCGATTCCTCTTCTAATGGGTGCATTAATCCTGTTAATTTTTTCAATTAGGTTCATTGTTTGTCCACGTAAGCCATGATTTCCACTCCCATCTTGACATCTTCACACACCATACCTTCCAATCTCAATAAATCGACATCATTTCGTCCGATAGGATTTTTCAACTGGCACCTTGATCCTAGGAAATGACTCATGTTAGCCTCAAATTTTCCTGCTTTGTCACCAGGTACATCCAACACAAAAGCAACCTTACCATCCTTAACATACACTCCTTTATTACACTCAGGAAAATAAAACACTGCTGACTGCCGATATTGATATGCAGGATCCCCATTATTATCCTCTCCCATTTCGTATTCTGCTTGCGATACAGTTGTTCTATTATCAATCGGACGGAAAATAGGATAGAAAATCTCAGTAGTATAGTTATCAAGAGGAAGTCCTCCTTTGATATGCCACACTAACCCAGTCACATAGTCAAGTGTTCCTTGAACCTGCTGATTCATTGGTGTGTTGACAACATAAACATTTACTGTCTGATAAGTATTGTAATTATTTGTGACATCAATGTCAAAATTAAAGTTATAGTTATTGATCTCAAGTATTGCCAAATTTTTCTGGACAATATCAACTATCTCTTCCCTAGACATTTTCTTTGGAATAACATGTTTTGGTCGAGGTGGTCTCATGGGGATGGAAGGTGTAGGTTCGCTTGCAGCTTCCAATGCTTGCAATGATTTACTTGACTGTCTTCCTTGTTCACAGGCCTGCAATCCATTCTTGAATGCCTGATCCATAGTTGCTTCAAAATATACTACTTGGGGAGTATCATCATCCATTGGAGCTGTGCCAGCCACACATCGTCCATTTTCAAATATTGCCAATCTGTTACCTTTGCTATCATAAACCCATGTTGCATCAATATATTTTTCTCCAAAGTCTGATGTAGAAGGGAATGAATTCAAAAAGATCTGCTTTGTGTCTGCATTCAAGGTCCAGTCCCTACCAGGTTCTTTGCATCCAGGATCCGCAGCCACTGCTTGTACCAGAAAAGTCAGACCTAATCCGACATTGAATAGGGTGCGTACTCCTTTTTTCACAATCCCCTCAAGCTTACTCAGGACCATTGGCAATGGACCTCCATAATTCAAGTTCTGTCTCTAAAGTCTCCTTATACTCTGGGTCTGCTATCTTGTAGGCATATTCAAAATCATCCACAGCTCCTAGCGTATCGCCCATTGTGGCTTTGACTCTTGCCATCTTGGCGTATGCTTCGGCACTTATAGGATCCACTTGAATATATGATTCATAAGCTTCTAAAGCATCTACCAGACAATCAGGTCTTTCGAAATAAGAGTCTGCCTGGCGCATCAATGTAGGTTTGTGAGTTGGATGTATGTCCAATATTTCTGTTGCATACTTGTCCCCTGTGTCCCATACACCTGCTGAATACGCACGATTCAGCAGGATATACATCTCGTCCAGAATAAAATTTGGCTCATCTTCTGCTCCAATAGGTGTATTGCCAACGATATTATCTAGAGGGTCATCTGCACCAATAGGAGCTTGATTAATAATTGTATTATTAGTTTGTTTGGGCGCAGAATCCCATTTTGCGGATTGCCTAGAAGTAGGAAAAATAATATCATTCCAAGATAAATATGCCAAGGTTCCGACAACACCTATTGTTATACCAGCAGTCCACAAAAATCTTCTCAATCTTCGTTTTTTTGGAGGTGGTAGTGTATATGGTCTACTTAGCTTTCCTGATTTTGGAGCACTCGCAGAAGTCTTTTTATCTTTCCCAGCACCGAGAAACATCTCTTCAAGGGTTTCAGGGAGAATATTGCCTTTTCTAGAAGATCCTTTTCCACTGTTCGTATCATCTTTATTACTGCCCAATAGTATCCCCCTAAAGAGTAGTAAAAGGTTGAATTTATATATACTTTTCTAAATTTCGTCGGAAATCTTCCATGTCACATATTGGAAAAAATTGAATTCAGATTACATAAATTCACACAATTTCCCAAATCCATGTAAAAACCCAATAATAAATATATTCTACAGAATACAAATATATATAAATGAGTTCAGTTTAACCCCACTCTGTTGACTTTAAGTCAACGAAGAGATATTCAAAATCGAGGTGGTATTCATGTATGAATGGTTTGATGAAATGCAAAAGATGAGAAACGAGATGGATAGGATCTTCAAAGAATTTGATGGTAGGGATGCACTGGATTATGACCCAAAAGGCAAGGCCATTGCCAAGCAGATGAGATGCCCTACAATGAATCAATATGAGACCCATACCAAGCTTGTGACTGAAATAGAGCTACCAGGTGTTGACAAGAATGATGTCAAGCTATTCATTGCAGAGGATCATGCCGAAGTCAAGGTAGAACAAAAGCATGAGGCAGAAGTCAAAGGATACTACAGAAAAGAGGCCAGAAGCCAGAATTTCTTCAGGAGAATTCCATTTCCTGTAAAGGTCAATGTAGACCTGGCCAAGGCAGAACAGAAAGATGGAGTCTTAAGGATAGAGATTCCAAAATTAAAAATAGACCATAAGAATATAAGGCAACTTCAGATCGAATGAGAGTGTGTAAAATGAAACAGGAAGAGAAAACAAAGAAAACAAGGGTTGCGAAAAAGGATAATGAAAAAGAATTGCAAGATAACCTACAGAGGCTCCAGGCTGAATTCGAGAACTACAAGAAAAGAGTTGCAAAAGAAAGCCAAGAGATTTACTCACATGCTAATGAGAACCTAATAAAGGAACTTCTTGGTGTTTTGGACAACTTTGAACTTGCTCTCGGCAAAGAGAATGACCAAGGCGGATTCTATAAGGGTGTAGAACTTATATATGGAAATCTTTATTCCAGCCTTGAAAAATTTGGTTTGAAGAGAATACAAGCAAGGGGACAGGCATTTGATCCTCGTTTGCACGAAGCATTGTTGACTGAAGAATCTGACAAAGAAGCTGACACTGTACTTGAGGAACTCCAAACAGGTTATGTATTGAATGATAAGGTGCTAAGGCACACTAAAGTTAAGGTATCAAAACCGAAAACTTCAAAAACATCCGACGAGTAAATAACCCTGGGTGATATTTACAATGGTAATAAAAAAAGAATCAAGTGTTGATGATGTACTCAAATCTAGTGATGAATGCAAGAAATGTGGCAAATGCTGTGAAAAAGGTTTTGGCTTTGTACTAAATCATGAGATATCCAAGATGGCTAAGTTCATGGGCCAGAATGAAACCAATTTCATAAGAAAGTTCCTTGAACCTGTTGAAGTATTTCATACTTCAAAACACAGGACCAAGCGCAGAAAAAGTAACAAAGACAAGCCATACGGACGATGTGTATTTCATGATTCCAAAACAGGTGAATGCAAGATTCATGATGCCAAACCATTGTATTGTAAGCTTGGAACTTGTCAAACGCACGGAGAATCGTTAATTCAATGGTATTACCTTAATTTCTTCGTAAATCCAAAGGATCCTTCCTCTGTCAGAGAATGGAAGATCTATGCAGATATGAAAGAAGTGATTCCTGGTGGAAAACCACAGGATCTGGTCGGAATGGAAAATCTGCTGAAGATCCTTAACTATAGTGAACTCACTATGGCACCACCAAAACCTAAGCTCAAGAAGAAACAATAAATTGTGTATTTAAGAAATTAAATTATGTATTAGAGGATAAAATGATGGAAAAAATAATAGGTATCGATCTTGGAACAACATTCTCAGCTGCTGCTGTACTGGAAGGAGGAAAACCAGTAATAATTCCAAATGCTGAAGGACAGCGGACAACTCCGAGTGTGGTGAGTATAACAAAAGATGGTGAGAGACTTGTAGGCCAACTGGCTAGAAATCAAGCAATCACAAATCCTGCACATACAGTACGAAGCATCAAAAGACATATGGGTGAAGACTTTAAGGTAAAGATGTGGGATAAAGAATACACACCTCAAGAAGTAAGTGCTATGATCCTTCAGAAGCTTAAAGCTGATGCAGAAAGCTATCTTGGCCAGAAAATTAACAAAGCAGTCATCACTACTCCTGCTTATTTTACAGATGCACAAAGGCAAGCAACCAAAGACGCAGGAAAGATTGCAGGACTTGAAGTGCTAAGGATAATCAACGAGCCTACTGCTGCAAGCCTCGCATACGGTCTTGACAAGAAAGACAAGGAACAGACAGTACTTGTCTTTGACTTTGGAGGTGGAACATTTGATGTCTCCATACTAGAACTTGGCGATGGAGTATTTGAGGTTAAGGCAACCAATGGCGACAACCATCTTGGTGGAGATGACATTGATGAAATACTCATTGATTGGATAGCTACTGAATTCAAGAAAGAAAAAGGAATTGATCTTAGAGAGGATAGGACAGCTCTTCAAAGATTAAAGGAAGCTGCTGAGAAGGCAAAGATTGAACTATCATCCAAGATGAAGGCAACAATCAATCTTCCGTTCATAACTGCTGGAGCATCAGGTCCTCAACACCTTGAAATTGAGATTTCAAGATCAAAATATGAACAGTTGATTGAGAATATAATCAAAAGACTAGAAGGTCCTTGCAGACAGGCAATGAAAGATGCCAATATGACTGGAGACCAAATAGATAAAGTATTACTCGTTGGAGGAAGTACTAGAATTCCTTCAGTTCAGGAACTTGTAAAAGGACTTACTGGTAAAGATGGAGATAAGTCAGTCAATCCTGATGAAGCAGTATCTTTAGGTGCTGCTCTTCAAGGAGGAATACTTGCAGGCGAAGTAAAAGATGTTCTTTTACTTGATGTAACTCCACTATCTCTAGGTATTGAGACTCTTGGTGGAGTAATGACACCAGTTATTACCAAGAATACAACAATCCCTACCAAGAAAAGTCAGACATTCTCAACTGCTGCAGATAATCAACCAGCAGTAAGCATCCATGTATTACAAGGAGAAAGAAGCATGGCTTCTGACAACAAATCTCTTGGAAGGTTTGACCTGGTCGGAATCCCACCTGCACCAAGAGGTATACCTCAGATAGAGGTCACCTTTGACATCGATGCTAATGGCATAGTTCATGTCAGTGCAAAGGATCTCGCAACCAAGAAAGAACAGAGCATCAAGATTACTGCAACTAGCAACTTGAGTGAAGATGAAGTCAAAAAGATGCGAGAAGATGCAGAGAAGTTTGCTGATGAAGACAAGAAAAGAAAAGAAGAGATAGAGACAATTAACAATGCTGATACTCTTGTATACAGTACTGAAAAATTGCTCAAAGACTTTGAGGGCAAAGCAGACTCTAAGGAAATCGATTTAATCAAAAAAGAGATCAGTGAACTTAAGACTCTTCTGGAACCAGAAAAGAAAGATGCTGATGCAATAAAAAAGAAGATGGATGGCATCAATGAAAAGATCCAGAAAATCAGCACTGAAATGTATCAGAAAGTGGCTGAAGAGCAAGCAAAAGCACAACAAGCACAAGCAGGTGCTCAACCTGGAGGAGAAACACCTCCAGGTGGCAAGAAAGACGATGTTGTCGACGCAGAGTTCAAGGAAGTTGATGATGAGAAAAAGAAGGATAAAGAAAAAAAGAAATGAGGATTAAAAATGGCTAAAGCAAAAAAACCAAAAGAAAAAAAGACTTCTGAAGGACCTATTGTCCAGATGTTTGGTCTGAGGATGATAAAGGAGATCAATCCAAAAACCAAGCAAGTTCATCTTGAGATCAAATCAAAGTCCGAAGGCATGCCAATGGCAGAAGCAATGCTTCTAGTCGAAGGCTGGCTCAAGGCTGAAAAGGAAAAGATGATTGGACCAGTATTCAAGCAAAAAAAAGAAGTGAAATAAGAGAATAAGCAGAAATGATTACTAAAGAACAGGCTCAAGAGTTAATCAAGGAATTCAAGCTTCCTAAAAATATTGTTGAACATACGAATACGGTTAATCGGATTTGCTTGTATCTAGGCAATAAGGCAAAGCTTGGAAATGATGAATTAAATCTTTTAGATGTCAGTTCAATGCTCCATGACCTATTCAAGCCCATTGAATTGGATCTTGACGAGGAAGTGTTTGATACAGAATCTCGTGCATTCTGGAAAGCGCAGAAAGAGAAGTATCAGGGTATGGATCATACAGTTGCAGCCTATGAATATTTCAAGGATTCTGAGCCCGAAATAGCATTCCTTATAAGATCTCACAAGTTCAAAACCATACTCGAACAAAGAAAAAAATCATTACCAGAAAAGATCCTTAAGTACGCTGACCTCCGAGTCAAACACGACCAAATAGTAAGTATGAAAGAGCGGTTAGACGACATCAAAACAAGGTATGCTAAGCCAACATCCTCACAAATCCCATTCTCGGTATTCCAGGACTTTGAGAATGAATTAGTTGATGCAATAGGATTTAGGCCTGATGAACTCTTGGAGTTGAACCAAAAATGAACGATCCTTATGAAATTCTAGGAGTAAGCAAGAATGCATCAAAGGAAGATATAAAGAAAGCTTATAAGAAACTTGCAAAAAAATATCATCCAGACCTGAACAAAGAGGAAGGATCAGATGCAAAGTTCAAGGAGCTTAACAATGCTTTCTCAATTTTAAATGATGATCAGAAGAGATCACAATATGACCAGTTTGGTGGAGATGCTTTCAAGTATGGTCAAGGTGGTCCTGGTGCAGGTGGTTTTGGAGACTTTGGTGCTGATTTTGGTTTTGGAGACATTTTCGAGACTTTTTTTGGTGGGGGTGGCGGAGGAAGCAGACGCAGAAGAACTGAACGTGGATCTGACCTCTTATTTGATGTAGATATCGAATTGGAGGATGCGGCTTTTGGCTTAACCAAGACCTTTGAACTCAAGAAGAATGAAACCTGTTCTGATTGCAGTGGTAAAGGTGGAAGCAACCCTATAAAATGTTCTGATTGTGGAGGATCAGGTGTTGTAACAGAGCAAAGAAGGACTATGTTTGGAATATTCCAGACTCAATCACCTTGCAGAGCATGCCAAGGCAAAGGTGAACAATTCAAGAATACATGTACTACCTGTCATGGCGAAGGCAGGGCAAAGCAGAAAAAGAAACTTGAGATCAAGATACCTGCAGGAGTACAGGATGGAAACCAGGTAAGACTTCCTGGTGAAGGTGAAGCCGGAAAACAGGGTGCACCAGCAGGAAATCTATATGTGCGGGTGCATATCAAGCCTCACGAATTCTTTGAACGTATTGATGATGATGTTCTTTTGGAGGTTCCAATCAGTTTTACCCAAGCCGCGCTTGGAGCAGAAATAAAAGTTCCAACTTTAGAAGGCAAAGCTAATTTAAAGATAGATCCAGGCACCCAATCCGGCACAGTTTTTAGAATGAAAGGAAAAGGTATTCCTCACATAAGAGGATATGGCTCTGGCGACCAGAATGTCAGAGTCCATGTGAACATTCCAAAGAAGCTTTCAAGAAAACAAAAGAATATTATTGAGGATCTGAAGAAAGAATTAGGGAAGGATGCAGAGCCGCAGAAGGGGATGTTTTAATAAAAAGATTCTATGTACAGATGATTATTGTATAAGAATTCTTCAACAACAGGTGCAACCTGATAATATCCAACTGCAGCCCAACCAATCAGATTTCCAATTATTGCAACTCTTGGATACCATTTAATCTGTCTACCAATTATTTTTTCCAATGGATCATCTGGTTTCCTTTTAATACGTTCTTCATGATAGATTGATTCATGTCCTGCAATCATATCAACCAATCCAAGTGATACACAAGACATGAATGGTACAGGAATTTGAGCATTCATTCCACAATTGAAGAACACATAATCCAAGCCAGCTATGCTTGCATTGATTGTCGCTGTAAAAGTGTATCCAAACAAGTCAACAATTTCAGAAATTGCTTCAATTTCAGCATGCTTCTTTGGACTATTCATATAGTTGGAATAAGAATGCAGTATATTAATTTTAGTTGTTATAAAACATAACAACATTTTTATTGACTCACAAATTTCCTCTTGGTATGAACACTATTAATGAGAATCTGAAGAAAGCAGGCTTAACAGGTAATGAAGCCAAAGTATATTATGCGCTTTTACAGAGAGATCCTTCTTCTGCAAATGAAGTAGCTAAGAAAATTAGTATGGATAGAAGTTTAACATACACAGTTCTTAATAATCTCATAGAAAAGGGTTTTGTCAGCTACGTAATAAAGGGTAAGAAAAAATATTTTCAGGCCACACCACCGGAAATATTCCTAACTTCATTAAAAAAGCAAGAGTTTATTGTGACAAACCTTGTGACTACATTGAATAAAATTAAGAAAGTACCAGAATCAGATCATGAAATAAGAGTTTATGAAGGAAAAGAGGGCAGCCGTACATTTATGAGATTACTTTCCAAACAAAAAGATGTTTGCACATTTGGTGCAACTGGAAGAACTTATGATCTTTTATATGAATCTCCTACTATTGTCAAGGATTTTGAGAAAAAAGGTTTCACTGCACGCATAATTACCAATCCAAAATATAAAACGCATCCGATGACCAAAATAAAAAATGCAAAAATAAAATATTTAAGGATTAATAGTGATGCAACGACAACAATATTTGGAGATTATGTTGGAATTCATATACTAACTCAGAAACCAGTGATTATTCTAATAAGAAATAAGGAGATAGCTAGGAGTTATAAGAACCACTTTGAGGTATTGTGGGAAGCATCTTCTGCTAAACCTTAGATTGTCTGTAATTCATTAGATATTTTCTCAAATCTGCATATCCTTTGTTTCTATCAAGAATGCACAAAACAGTAATATTTGGTTTGTCCACAAGATAAATAACTCGTTTTTCTTTCCTTTGATCTTCAAACCGAATTCTAAACAAGAACAGTTCATAACCAACAATTCTTTTATTGCGAAATGGATTCTGTTTGGCAAGTAGCAGTTTTCTTTCTACAATTTTGGCTGCATCCTTACTGAGATCATCAAATTGGTTTCGAAAGATATGAGTTGCTTTTAGAATATATTCCATGACTATCGCCTGAGCTTCTTGAACAGCTCGGCTTCACTCACATAAAGATTCTGCTTATCACTAATATCAATAATCTTTTTTATTAAATCAGCCTCCTTTTTTGTAAGCTTTTCCTCGAAAAGCTTTTCTCTCAAAGTTTCCTTAATGAATTCTTGGATATTCCCATATCCATTCTTTTCTGCGTGAGCCTCTGCTGTTTGCATAAGCTTCTGCGGTAATCTGAGGTTTATTTGTTTTGTCATCATTTTTCCGAAGGTCTTGCGACAATACCGAAAGATACCAATTGGTATTTAAATGTTGTTATTATTCCAATCTCTCAATCGCCCTCTCCAAGTTCTCTCGTGCTTTTATTTCGTATTTATCAGCGAAATGATCTGTATAGAAAATTCTAGATCTTTCTAGAAAACTATGGAAGATTCTAGAACGTCCTTCCCTGTATTGTTCATCAGGAACCCACAGGTATTCTTGGCGAATTGCTGCGTCATATTCGTCAAATCGTTTCTCTGGTTTTCCTAATATGGACAAATCAATATCCACTATGTACTCTTGACTAAATCCTATTGGTCTCTCTGTATGTCTTGTGGCAAGAATGCATTTCTCAACCTCAGTAATATAATCGAGGCTCAAATTATCAAGGTGTTCAGGTTCTTGTTTCGCAATTCCAAGGCGTAACAACAAAGATCTTGCCAATCTCGCACTCTGTTCTTCATTGTCATGAGCTCTGGTGTCATAGACTGCGTCATGGAACCATATGGCCATCTTTAGACGTTCATCAATATCCAACAATTCATCTTTGATTCTTGCATATTCCACCAAGCATTCATCAATGTGTTGAAGGTTATGATAATGTCTATGAGGTTCTGAATATCTCTGAATTAATTCAGCAAATAACTGTTCATAAGGTTTTCCTACTTCTTGGGGCCACCATGAATCAAGAAAATCCTTTCTGAGTTTTTCAACTAACTCATTCATTTTACCCTCAGCTCTGCTAGAACCGTTTCAAAGACAGCCCTTATGTTGTTATCAGGTGCACCATCTGAATTCTGAATACTCCAAATCTTTCCTTGCTTGTCCCGTTCTATTACATGGTTCAATAATCCATATTTTGTTTTATAATCATATTGGCTATGGATTCTTCTCTGGGTTTGATCAAAGGAGTACCCTCTTTCAATTAGTCTGCGATACTGACTTTCCTCATCAACATATACCAAAACAACATTGTTATTACTAAGATAACCCCCATCAGATTCTGCTAACAACGCACTGTTGACCAGAATTAATCCCTGTTTTCCATATAGAGCCTTTCTAAATCTTACTTGGATAGGTGAATACATCAATTCATTGAGCTTTGCTAGCTTGTCAGGCTCTCCAAATACAAGTCCTCCAAGCACTTTTCTGTCTATGGTTCCATCTGGTCTCCTCACACTTCTTCCAAAGGTTCTTTCAATATTTTCCCTTACTGTCTCATAACCTGGTTCTTTCAGGTTTCCAAGAATATCATGAGCTACGTGGTCAAGTTCTATGTTGTAAACATTAACACCATATTCTGCTCCCAATTCCACAAACCTATTACTAACGTGTGACTTACCCGCACCTATCTCACCAGACACACCAATAAGATACTGTCCACTAATACGCTCTTCAAGGCATTGCTTGACATAAAGAGGAACATATTCATGAATGTCTCCCTGATGATTTTGAATTTCTTTGACTGCACTGCTGCTCACATGAGCTAATTCTGGTCTGGCAAACAGAATATGAGTATCTATACCTAGATTTTGGCTGTCTCCAACATGATGAAGAGTTCTTTCATAATCAAAATCTTTAGAATCCCTCACACCTTTGACAATCACACTTGCACCTTGTTCATATGCGTAATCAACAAGCAAACCTTCAAAAGGCGTGACTATGATATTGGACACGTCCTGTAGAGATATTCTAGCCATCTCTGTTCTTTCATCTAATGAGAAGGTGTAGTTCTTGGCAGGATTTACACCAATACCAATGATTACCTCTTCAAATACATGTGCTGCTCTTTTGATAATGTCTATGTGCCCATATGTGATTGGGTCTCCTGAAAATGCGTATATTGCTTTTGTCATCTTAGTAAATAAATCCATTCCACTAAATATTAAATCTACTAGTTGAAATTCCATATTTAGGGGAAAATTTATATATAAATAACTCTTTTTGCAGTGTATGAGGCTTGATTTAGTTGATAAGAAGATCCTGTGTGAGCTGGATCTTAATTGCAGAACATCAATATCAAGGATTGCAAAGAAGCTTCGCATCAGTAGAGATGTTGCAGGTTATCGGATTAAGGGATTAGAAAAAGAGGGCGTAATCTCTAAGTACATCACTGCAGTCAATCTTGGAATGCTTGGCTATCAGACCAGAAAGATATACTTCAGGATCTGGAGTGGCCAGGAAGAAGAAAAAGAATTTGTTTCATTCTTAGTTAATCATAAACAGACCATAAGTGTCCTAAAAACAGAAGGCTCATTTGATTATTCTGTTGCAATAGCCGTAAAGAACATCCATGAGCTTGAAGAGTTCTTGATGAAAGTGAGAAATGATTTCAAGAGCCTGGTAAAGGATTACACAGTAAGTATAGTTGTTTATTCTCGAATCTTTAAGTTGAACAAACTTTTACTCCATCCAAAATACTCTGAATTGAAAGTCGAGAAGTATGAAGGAGAATCAAAAGACATTGAAATGGATGACAAAGATGTGACCATATTGAAAGTCTTGAGCCAGAATGCCAACATGTCATTGGTTGATCTTTCCAAAAAGACAAAACTTTCATTGGATGTTGTAAAATACAGGGTAAGGCATTTTGACAAGAACTTTCTTCTGTCCCACAGGATAATGCTTGATTTTGAGAAGATAGGATATTATCAATACGTGATCATGCTTCGGATTCGTCAAGCAACATACAAGGATGAGAATATGTTGGCAGAATGGTGTCATCAGAAAAACAATGTGTTGTTTTTCAACAAGAGAATTGCAGTGTATGACTTTGAAATAAATGTGGCCATTACAAACCTGAAAGAATTGACTGACTTCATCACAGAATTGAAACAGAGGTTTGGAGGCATGATATCAAGCTATGACACCATGCTAAAGAGCAAGTTATTAAAATTAAATTATGTTCCGTTTTAGACAATGAATTGGTTTATCCTCGCAATCTTGGCAGCAGTGTTCTTTTCAGCACAAAGAATTGTTGCAAGATTACTTCTTAGGAAGCAAGGAAATCCTATTGCGTTTACTGTTTGCCATAATCTTATTGCAGGAGCTGTGATAATTCCTGCATTTTTCTTTTTTGATTTCCATCTTCCTGTTCATGCAAAGACCTGGCTACTATATTTAGTGGCAGTTTTTTTCTATGGAGTAGGCGATGTGTACACATACAAAGCAATACAGAATCTTAGTGTATCAACTTGGCAGATTATTACCCAGGTCAGACATATCTTTACATTGCTTGGTGGTTTTCTGATCTATTCTGAACCTCTTGCTGCTGTAAAAATATTGGGAATAGTATTGATAATTACCGGGGCATTTGTCACACTATACAATAAGCGCGAGAAGACAAAACTTAATTGGTCTGTTGGCATATTTTTCACAGTTCTTGCAGCATTTCTTATATCAGCAGGTATCATCACTGATAAGACCATAATCCATGACTTTTCCATGCCAGTCTATGTATCACTTAATCTGATCACGATATCAGTAGGTGGATTTCTGTATCTAGGAATAAAAGGAAAGACCAAATCCATTGTTCAAGAACTCAAAATGCAGCGATATGGTTTGCTGCTAGCAGGCATCCTATTTGGAATCCATAAGTTCATACTAATTCTTGCGATTAAACTTGGTGAAGTGTCAAGGGTTATCCCTGTATCCCAGGCAGCACTGATATTTACAGTGATTGCAGGAGTACTGTTCTTGAAAGAAAATGAGAGACTTCCTCAGAAAGTCATTGGAATTGCCATTATAGCACTAGGCGTTATCAGCATGTACTTTTTCTGAGTCGAAATCTTTATAAATCTCCTCGCTATCGCTGGTTTATTGGGGGTTAAGTATGAAGGAGAAAATATCAGTTGTTGTGGATAAAGAGCTTTGGACTGACTTTAAGGCGTACTGTAAAGAAAATGGTATGAGTTTTTCCAAAAAAGTCGAAGTCCTGATCAGAAACGAGCTTGATCATAAGACCAGAAAAGAGAAGCGACAGACTGAGATTATGGAGATTCTCGCAGACCTGATCCATGAGAAGAAAGGAACTAAGACACCCTCCCCTAAAGCACATTCTAAATTAGTCAAGAAAGCTTCTGCAAAAGGAACTGTGTCTGATCTTCAAGGTCTAACTGAAAGATTCTTGGAAAAAAGAGGACGGTTGCCTCCACGAGAGTAATTCTTGGGAACATTTTTAAATAAAAGTTGTCATAGATATAGACATGGCAATGCAGATGATGCAAACACCTTGGAATCAAGATTCTAATCTTACAGGTATTGCAAAGAAAGCAGAATTAGCTAAAACCAGTTTTACAGGTATAGGAATTGTGCGAAATGTTGTTGCTGCAATAATAATTGCTGCAGTTCTGATTGTTGTTCTGCAATTACCCAAAGATAAGGTCATTCTGATTGCTGCAATTGAAATTATATTCCAGATTTTTGGAGGAATTGTTACTTTCAATAAATTTAAGACAATTAAAGCAATCAAGAAACCAACCAATTCACAATATAGAGAGATTCTTATTAAAACAGAATACTTTGGATTACAAAGGGTTGCAATCAGTACCGCTTCAGCCTTGATCATGCTAGGGATTGTCTACTATACTATTGACACCTTCAAGATTGACTTTGAAAGTATTCCTCTTCTTGCCAGCTTATCTGACTACACTCATATTGTACTATATATAATAATAGCAGTTATGACATTAAGATTATTAGAGCTGGCATTCAAATACATCAGATATAAAGTCTATTCAACACTTCCAGAGAATTGTGAATTTGACGAGTTGAACCGTAAATATTCCTTGATCAAAGAAAAGCTAGATCTTGTCACATTCATTCCAGTCATGTCAATTGTAATTGTTGTCATGATTATTTCACCAATACCTGCAATCGGTCCCATTTTATTTGGTATCTTTGGAATTGGATTTGTATGGTTGTCAATTACTAAGATAAAAAGAGTAAAAAATGTCCAATTCCAGAAGGATGTTATTGAAGACACCAGGAAAATACATATTGAATCATTGTCTGGAGAGACAATAAGTGGATCTGTTTTTGGCGTATTGAAGGCAGCAGCGACTTTCAAGGACATCTTCCAAGTCCAAGGCTCATCTTTTGCAGGCACAGGCAAACATAAATTCCCTGAGAACAGCATTGTTGTAACCAATAAGCGTATTTTGTTGGTTTTTGTTCCTGTTACTGGCGGAAATAAAATAGTTGACGGCACAGACTATGTAACCCAGAATTTTTATTATAATCGAAGTGAGATAATCGCGAAAGGAAAAGAGTTTGTAAAGAAACCATTGAGAGATATACTGGCTGCAACAACAAGGACGTACTCGTTTTCTGATATAAAATCAGCGCGGATTAAACAAGCAGAGATACTTCTGACATTGAATAGTGGAATCAAGATCAAGTATATATTCTTAGATAGAGAAATTGGGGATGAATTATATTCTCTTCTTGCGCCATTAAGTGACAAGGTTGTGAAGAAATAAAAGCCTGTTATTTTGGCAAATCTTTTTAAATAACTTATATCTCCATAGGTTTAGCCCTCCATAGCTTAGTGGCTAGAGCGCTCGGCTGTAGAAGTTGCAAGACGGTCTCAGCACATTCTCTGAGTAAGAATGAAATGCAATCAGCGGCCACCGAGAGATCCCCGGTTCAAGTCTGGGTGGAGGGACTTCTTTTTTTTAGAAAATACCAATCATAAACACAGTAGTCATCCCCACTGCAAAAAGAAGCATAATAACTCCTCCTATAAGATACATGAGTTTCTTTTTTCCCGATGTTTTCTTCCAAAGAAAGACTGACCATATGCCCAGAGCATAGAGTGCTATCTGGATTAGAATAATAATCAATGCGATTGGCCATTTGTAACCCATATTTGGGATTCTGGATTTGGATGTTTAAATAGTTTTCGAGACAAGAGGTGTTGCTGTGGTTAATCGTTATATTGATGTGCAGGGTTAAGAATAAATACACCTATTTCTTCCTCAGTTTAATCACCAAAAACGTTGGATTTCTGCAGTGCCAGGTTATTTTTTCTGTTTTTGGTTGTGGCTCTTTAAAACTTAATAATTCAAATCCATTTCCTAATAATGCAGAAAAATAATCTTCTAAGGGCTTATGATAATGCTCCATGGTAGCAGTTCCACCCCATTTCCTGGTAATCTTTCTTCTCTCAAAATAATTTCCAAAGATTTTTTTCTTACCTAGTATCTTGATTTTTCCAACCAAACTACCTTCTTGATAGAATATAGGGTTTGTAACTGAAAAAACAATTATCCCTTTATTCTTTAAAACTCGATTACATTCTTTAAAAAGAGTGTCTACATCCTCTAAATGATCAAATACCAGACTTGAGGTTATAATATCAAAACTGGAATTTTTAAAAGGAAATTTTTTTGATATATCATATACCATAAATTTTGTGTTAGGAATGCTTAGATTTTTTGCATGTTCAATCTCTTTTTTAGAATTATCAACCGCTGTGACAATCGCACCTTTCTTAGAATAAATGTTTGCATAGTCTCCAAATCCGCAACCCAAGTCCAATAATTTCTTGCTTTTAATATTTCCCAATAACTGGAGCATTACAGGAAATTCTGCATTCATTTTCTTGTCGAACATATTGCTTCTCATAGCAATATATTCTTTGGCAAATTTATCATACTGAGACATAATGTATTAATTGTATCCGCAATATATAAATATTTACAGCATAGATTATTAGTATATCATTATAGTGGTTAGAGAAGCATATCTAACTCGGATGCAACGCCTCAGGCTTCTCAGCAACCTCAGCTTCCACCTTAAACGGATTCTTCAGTTTCGCAACAATCTTTGGATCAGTTGGTTCTCCTTTTACCCATTCTTTTCCTAATTCCTCAAGTAGATCCTTATGACCTGCTCTTCGTAGTTTGCCTTTCAGTTGAGTCAATGGATTACTATCATGATATCCCCCTTTGATGAATTCAAAGTCATGTTCTTTGCCATTAGTCTCAACAATCTTTACAAAATAATGGCAGTGTGGACTGACTCTATGTGTTGTTAGTTTATATTGGACCTGAATTATTCCTTTTGACTTTATTTTTCTGATATGCAACCAGTTCAGAGAGGTCTCACCCATATAAACCCCTTCTTTATCTATCTTGATTGCCTCTTTGAAGCCCAGATACTCCTTAGGACTCCCTTTTGGCCTGTTTTCTTGCATAAAAACATGAATTTTCCTATTGAGAACATTAGTTACCATAAACACAATCACAATGAGAACACCTAATAGCATTGCGATACCAGAGGTCAGAGTATCTGTTCTTCTGAAGTACCAAACACCTATTATTAAGATAACCACCAATATATACATGAGCTTGTTTAGTAGAATTATCCTCTGTTGTTCCATACGCTGCTTGGATTGAGGTACTTATTTAAATATATTGGAAACTTACCTGACAAAAATATCATACATTTTCCCCAATCACCTCAGAATATGCTTAAAATGGCCCTGAAAGTGCCAAAAGACCGCAATGTTTATAAAGGGTTTGGAGTTTCTAGCGGTATTAATCCCTATATAGACCAATTTGCGGCTCAAGAATCCAAAATGACAAAGAATTCTTTACCAATCCACAATTACAATTATCCTAATACAGATGTATCCATATCATACTCATGCCCTGGTAGTGTAGTTCGGCTCATATAAATGCGACAGCTATCATGAAGCCCTGTCGACTTCAGGCGGACAGGCTTCGACCCGGGTTCGAATGCAGTGAATGTGACAAGATTTGCTGCCGTGTGTCCCGGCCAGGGCGCTTAAATGGGCCGGTAGCTCAGCCTGGAGAAATGCGGGCAATAGAGCACACCACTTTTAACCAAAACGTCTTTTCCAGACGTTGAAAGTAATGGTGTGGTCGCGGGTTCAAAAAACTTTGAAAATCCCGTCCGGCCCATTTTATAATATTGGGGGATAAAATGCCAAAGCAACTAATTAAACACATGCTAGTACCTGAGCATGTCAAGCTCAAAGAGAAGGAGAAGAAATCTCTTTATGAAGAGATGAGGATCACATTTGGTGATTTACCTAAAATTTCTGTTAACGACGCTGCATTAGAACACTTAGATGTCAAACTAGGTGATGTCATAAAGATTAAAAGAATAAGCGTAACTGCAGGAGAATGCTTCTTTTACAGAGGCGTAACATAAAATTTCATTCCAGATGCAAAATGACCAATAAAATAGGACGGGTTTTAATTCAGAAATACTTTGAAGAGAATTCAATAGTAAATGCCAATATTCGATCGTTCAATGAATTCGTTGAACACGAACTTCTTGAGATCATTGAAGAGAACAGGGAGATCGAACCTACAATAATTCCTCCTAATGTTGACGAATTCAAGATTAGGTTGGATAACATATGGGTTACAAAACCCGAGATTATTGAGGCTGATGGATCTAAACGTGCCATCCACCCCTCTGAAGCTCGGCTTCGTAAACTCTCTTATTCTGCTCCTATTTTTCTGGAGGTTTCTTCAATAATTAATGGTGTTCAACGTGAATCTTTCAAGACTCAGATTGGATATCTTCCTATCATGCTAAAATCCAAGTACTGCCATCTAAGTCAGTTGCCAAGAGAGGAATTGATTAAGAATGGAGAGGATCCTGACGATCCAGGCGGTTACTTCATCATAAACGGAACTGAAAAAGCAATTGTAACTATCGAAGATCTTGCATCCAATAGGATGATGGTTGAAAAGACAGCTCTTGGAGTCTCTACTTATACTGGTAAGTTATTCTCAGAAAAAGGGTCTTACAAGATCCCTCATGTCATGGAAAAGATGAAAGATGGCATATTCAATTTCACTTTCACACGAGTAAAAAGAATTCCTTGTGTTGCTGTAATCAAGGCTCTAGGTTTGGTTAAGGATCAAGAGATTATGGAATATATTAACCTGGACAATGATGCTAGTGTGTTCATAAACTTATATGAATTCGCTGATCTAAAAACAGAAGAGGATGCAATTGATTACATTGCCAAGAAGATTGGAATAACCCAATCAAAAGAGATCCGACTTGATCGTATGCGTGACATACTCGATAAGTATCTGCTCCCCCATCTTGGTACAAGTGACAAAGACAGATTCTTCAAGGCAGTTAATATCTGCAAGCTCATGAAACAGTTTATCATATTTATTGAGTCAGATGTGCATCATGATGATAAGGATCATTACATGAATAAGAGGCTTAAGATGTCTGGTGACCTGCTTGCAGATCTTTTCAGGGTAAATCTTAAAGTGCTCATCGGAGATCTTCTCTACAATTTCCAGAGGATAGTAAAAAGGGGTAAGTTCCCAAGCATCAAAGTAATAATCAGGGAAAAACTTCTTACACAGAGAATATATAGTAGCATGGCTACTGGAACCTGGGTTGGAGGAAGAAAAGGTATTAGCCAGAGGATTGAAAGACTGAACTTCTTGCAGACACAAAGTCATTTGCAGAGAGTAATCTCGCCTCTTTCAACTAGCCAAGAGAATTTTGAAGCAAGGGCTCTTCACCCTACACATCTTGGAAGATTGTGTCCTAATGAGACTCCTGAAGGAACAAATATCGGCCTTAGAAAAAATCTTGCAATGCTTGCAAGTGTTACACGAGGAATTAAAGAGGACGAAGTTTTAGGTTACTTGAAAAAATTGGGTCTGGAGGCAGTAAAATGAGCGAAGTATATTTAGATAGCAAGTTTATCGGAACTGTCAAGGATGGCAAGGAATTCGCTCAGAAGATTATCGAGCAGCGAAGAATGAATAAGCTTCCTGAGTCAATTAATGTGTTTTATGATTCAAAAAAGGATAATGTTTATGTTGAGGCATTCAAAGGAAGATGTGTTCGACCATTGATTGTGGTCAAAGAAGGAAAGCCCATTCTTAATGACAAACATATTGAACAGCTGGAAAAGGGAGAGATTAGTTGGTCTGACTTGATGAAGCAAGGTGTTGTTGAATATCTTGACTCAGCCGAAGAAGAAAATGCACTTGTTGCTTTCACTCAGGAAGATCTTACACCTGACCACACACATTTGGAGATTGCACCATTGGACATTGTTGGTCTAACAACTTCGTTGGTTCCATTCGGAAATTATGATCATGGAGTAAGGCTTACTCAAGGCTCAAAGAACCAGAAGCAGGCAATTGGTTTCTATGCTGCCAACTATTATAATAGAATGGATATGGACGTAAACATCCTTCATTATTCTCAGATTCCGGTTGTTGGATCGCTTATGCACCAAGTACTGAAGTACGATAAGCACCCATCAGGTATGAATGTCACTCTGGCAATCATGTCTTATCAAGGATATAACATGGAAGACGCTATTGTCCTTAACAAAGGAAGTGTTGACCGAGGCCTTGCAAGAAGCACCTACTATAGGCCTGTTATCAGTGAAGAGCTAAGATACAGTGGTGGCCTTATTGATGAGGTATGTATCCCTGACAAAGATGTCAAAGGGTATAGAAGCGAACATGATTACAGATTCCTTGAAGAGGATGGAATCATTTTCCCTGAGGCAAAAGTTAAGGAAGGCGATGTCGTGATTGGAAAGACAAGCCCTCCAAGATTCCTTTCAAGTCTTGATGAGTACAATCTTGCATCAAGTTCAAGGAGAGAGAGTTCAATGAGCCTCAAGCACGGTGAAAAAGGTGTTATTGATTTTGTATTGATAACTGAGAACAGCGAAGGTAACAAGCTGATTCAGGTCAGACTACGTGACCAAAGGATTCCTGAAATTGGAGATAAGTTCACTTCGAGACACGGACAGAAGGGCGTAATCTCCTTGATTGTTCCTGAAGCAGACATACCTTTTAGTGCGTCAGGTGTAAAGCCAGATATCCTATTTGGACCTCACGGAATCCCTTCCCGTATGACTGTTGCTCATCTAATAGAGATCATAGGTGGAAAGACAGGCGCATTGTCTGGAAGACTTGTCAATGGTACAGTATATGAAAGTGAGAATGAACAGGACATCCGAAATGAGTTGTGCCAACTTGGTTTCAGAGAAGATGGAACTGAATTGCTCTACAATGGAACCACAGGAGAAATGTATCCATCAAGAATATTCATAGGTAATATTTACTATCTAAAACTAAAGCATTTAGTTGCAAACAAATTGCACAGCAGAGCAAGAGGACCAATCCAACTGCTTACACGACAGCCTACCGAAGGTCGCGCAAAAGAGGGAGGACTAAGGCTCGGAGAAATGGAGAAAGACACATTTGTGGCTCACGGAGCATCTCTCCTTCTAAAGGAAAGATTTGACTCTGATAGGACAGTAATCCCCATATGTGAAGGATGCGGAATGATAGCAATATACGATGCCAGAAAAGGTAAGGCATTCTGTCCTATGTGTGGAGATAAGGTTACAATATCAGATGTTGAGATGGCCTATGCATTCAAACTCATCCTTGATGAGTTCAAGGCACTCACCGTCTATCCAAAATTATTGTTAAAGGGGAAATACTAAAAAATGGAAGTTCAACCACACAAAAAAATCGCTCAGCTAGAGTTTGGAATAATGAGTCCTAGGTTTATCAAGGACATGGCAAGTGCCAAGATTGTCACTCCAGAACTATATGATAAGGAAGGATATCCTGTTGATGGGGGTCTTATGGATGTCAGACTTGGAGTTATTGATCCTGGTCTGAAATGCAAGACCTGCGGACAGAAACTCAAAGAGTGTCCTGGCCATTTTGGATTCATCGAACTTGCAAGACCTGTTGTTCATATTAAGTTCATAAATGTAATCATGGATTTACTGCGATGCACTTGTCGTGACTGCTCCAGAATCCTTATTCCTAAGAATAAGATTGACAAGTTCAGGATTCAAATTGAAGAGGTTGGTGAGATTAGTGGACTTACAGCTCGGAGAAAGACAATTAAAGAGTTCATCTCTGCATTAAAGACTGTGAATAAATGTCCATACTGCAAAGCAAAGCAGTTCAAAATCACATTAGAAAAGCCTACAACTGTTATCGAAGATGAAAAAAGGCTTTCACCTATTGAAATCAGGACCCGACTTGAGAAAGTCACGGATTCTGATATTGAGCTTTTCGGTATCAGACCTGAAAGCGTAAGGCCTGAATGGATGATACTTACGATTCTACCAATACCTCCTGTAACAATGAGGCCAAGTATTACTTTGGAATCTGGTGAGAGAAGTGAAGATGATCTTACTCACAAACTAGGAGATATTGTAAGGATTAACCAGAGATTGTTTGAGAATATCAATGCAGGAGCACCTGAAATCATAATTGAGGATCTTTGGGATCTTCTACAATATCACGTGACCACGTTCATTGATAACAATGTTGCCCAACTTCCACCCGCAAGGCATAGGGGAGGACAACCACTTAAGACTCTCACTGCAAGGATCAAGTCAAAAGAAGGAAGGATCAGGCACAATCTTGTTGGAAAAAGAACTAATTTCAGTGCAAGGACAGTTATAAGTCCGGATCCAAAGCTCCAGATCAATGAAGTTGGAGTTCCATTAGTAATTGCAATGAAACTTACTGTTCCAGAAAGAACAACTGAATGGAACATGAAATACTTAAAGGAATTTATTGAAAGAGGACCAGGCAAATACCCTGGATCAAATTACATAATCAGGCCTGATGGTAAGCGAAAAAAGATAACTGATGAAACCAAAGAGCAATTACTTGAAGAGATCCAACCAGGATATATTGTTGAAAGGCATCTCATGGATGGCGATGTCACCTTGTTTAATAGACAACCGTCACTTCACAGGATGAGCATGATGTGCCATAGAGTTAGAGTTCTTCCAGGTCTTACCCTAAGATTGAATCCTGCAGTATGTGCACCATACAACGCAGACTTTGATGGAGATGAGATGAACCTTCACGTTCCTCAGACTGAAGAAGCCCGTGCAGAAGCAGAGATTCTCATGGAAGTACAGACTCAACTGATCAGTCCAAGATACGGACTGAGCATAATTGGATGTAACCAGGACGCAATCAGCGGTAACTATATTCTGACCCAACCTTGGTTCAAGGTACCACGGTCTGAAGCTATTGACATGCTGAGTGCAATCGGAATAGAGGACTTCTCAAAATTCACAACCAAAGAGACTGTTACTGGAAAGGAGATTTTCAGTTACTTACTACCTACTGATTTTAACTTTAAGGGACTGTCAAGGTTGTATAAGGATGCTCCAGAGGACCCTGATTCTGTTGTTGAAATCAAGAATGGAAAAATATTGCATGGTATCATGGATAAGAACAATCTTGGAGAAGGAAGTGGCTTGCTGCTTAGAACTCTTCATAAAAAGTATGGAAGCACTGCTATGGTTGATATATTAGGAAAGATGTATAGACTAGGAATCGAGACCTTATTCAGGCATGGTTTTAGTGTATCATTATCTGATCTTGATCTCCCAGCTGAATCCCATAAAGAGGTTAAGGATATCCTATTAAAAGCAGAGCAAGAAGTTGAAGATTTCATTGCAAAATACAATGATGGTTCTCTTGAAGCAATGCCTGGAAGAAGCAGAGAAGAGACGCTTGAACTTAGAATCCTTGAAAGGCTAAATAGAGCAAGAGATGATAGTGGAAGAATTGTAACCAAGAAATCAAAACAGAACAGCCATATGATGAATATGGTAAGATCAGGTTCTAGAGGTAATGTTATCAATCTTGCTCAGATGGCAGCATGTGTAGGCCAACAAGCTCTAAGAGGAGGTAGGATCAGCATAGGTTATCGTGGTAGAACATTAAGCTGTTTCAATTCTAATGATTTAAGGGCTCCTGCAAGGGGTTTTATCAGGAATGGATTTAAGGATGGACTGAAGCCTCATGAAGCCTTTTTTATGGCAATGACTGGACGAGACAGCCTTATGGATACGGCTCTACGAACTCCAAAATCAGGTTATCTTTATAGACGGCTTGCGAATGCGCTTCAAGATTTGAAGGTCGAGTATGATTATACTGTACGAGATGCAGGGGGGCGTATTGTCCAGTTCCAATATGGTGAAGACTCTGTAGATGTCTCAAAGAGTGAAGCAGGAAAAATTAATATCAGAAAGATTGTCAGATCGGTGGAATAAAATGGATTCAGTATACAAAGAATATGAAAGTGAACTCCCTCCTCAAATAATTGAGGAAGTCAAGAAGCATGTTGAAAAGAATGTATCAAAGCCTAGACTGAAAAAGATAATGGAAGAGGTCTATCGAGAATACAAACAGACAATTGCTGATCCTGGAGAAAGTGTTGGTTTGGTATGTGCTGAATCTATTGGAGAACCAGGTACTCAGATGACTTTGAACACATTCCACTTTGCTGGCGTTTCAGAGATGAACGTAACAACAGGTCTTCCTAGATTGATTGAAATTCTTGATGGAAGAAAGGAAATTAGCACAAAAATGACTGAGATTCATTTAAAGAAACCCTGGAGCGGGGGAAAGGATATTACAAAGATTGCCAAATCTATCAAAGAGACAACCTTTGAAGAGCATATCAATAGCATTGACATTGATATGGTTGAGCTCACTATGGTAATAAAACTCAACGAAGACACAGATATTGCTCCTGAACAGCTTGTAAAGATTCTTAGTAAATCTGTACGAGCATTCACATTTAAGCTTGATAAAGAGAATAATATTGTGGTCAGGCCATCTTCAAAAGATGCTAGTCTGAATAGTCTTTATACCTTGAAAGAAAAGATCAAGACAGTCTGGGTATCAGGTATTAAGGGAATCACTCAAGTTCTTCCTGTTAAAAAGGGAGATAATTTCATCATCATGACTGCAGGCAGTAATCTAAAGGAAATTGCCAAGCTTGAATTTGTGGATTTGTACAATACCACAACTAATGATATTTTTGAACTTGAAAGAACTTTTGGTATTGAAGCTGCGAGACAAGGAATAATCAACGAAATTCAGAAAGTTATCAAAACCCAAGGTATTGAGATTGATATTAGGCATATCATGCTTGTGTCAGATACTATGTGTATGTCAGGATCAGTTCTAGGTATCAATAGATATGGCATTGTAAAAGAGAAGCCAAGTGTCCTTGCACGTGCATCATTTGAGACTCCAATCAAACAGATAATCGAAGCGAGCCTGATTGGCGAGTCAGATTATCTGAATAGCGTAATCGAGAATGTAATGATCAATCAGCCTGTACCTGTTGGAACAGGAATACCAACATTAATAGCAAAGATATCAAAATCGAAAGGTGATTTAAAGTGAGTCTAGAAGAAATCAAGAAGAATCTTGCAAGTGTCATTATAGGAACGAATGTAGTTATGGATAATTTAAGACAGGGAAAAATTAAGAAAATCTATCTTGCTAGTAATGCTGATGCCTCTTTGAAAAAAGAGATTGAACACTTTAAGATTATCTCTTATTTTGAAATTGAAGAACTCAATGTTTCAAATGATGACCTTGGCACTGAATGTAAAAAACCATTTTCTGTTTCAGTTGTGGGAGTGCTTAAATAATGGCAAAAGTAACATATAATGTTGAAATATTACAATTCATGTCCCTTTTTGAAAAGGTTACTCATTCTCATCTTAAAGATTGCTTTTTTTCTCGAGATAAAATGGTTTTTTTGGTCCAAGAAGGCCAACTGGGAAAGGCATTAGGTAAGAATAAGTCTAACGTCACCCGATTAGAGAAACTTATTAATAAGCGGTTTAAGATTGTTGAATTCAATTCTGACATGCACCAGTTCATTGCTAACCTAATGGCACCGCTCCGAATAGCCAAGATGGATGAAGATGCAGGCGTGGTTACAATTACTGGCCCTGATTCTAAGACTAAAGGCTTGATGATCGGTGCGAGAGCTCAGAATCTTCGTGAATATGAAAGTGTAGTCAAGAAATACTTTCCTGAATTGGTTGAGATTAAGGTTGTTTAGTCAGAAACAATTATCTTATGCAAATACTTTACTTCTAAACCAGCATTTGTTATGATCTTCTTCAATCTCAATGCATGTTGACCTACCGCAGCAAGATCAATTATAACATCTTTGACTAGAACATCTGTCTTGCTAATGGCTTCTGCCAACGTCTCTTTTGTGAAATTATCTACTTGGTTAGATGGGCACATATGCCCTATCACTATTTTGTCATTAATGATCTCTTGATTTCCCAATCTGTTTTGCATTAAAGGCACTATATTCCGCATATAATGATCCCCTCCTACAACTATAGACGCATCACGTTTGTTTGGCTTGAAATTTGCCAGAATATCCTGGACCACTTTAACTATTACTTCTGCTGCTTTTTCATCTTCCCAGGCCTCTTGATTAGAACCAATTTCAAGGTTCAGTACAGGTACTGACACGTCTGGTCCGTGGTGCGTGGCTTCGAGGCATACAGAAAAGTCAGGAAGATCATTGTTTCTTATTAATGAGTTATAGGTGAATTTAAGAAGAGAGGGCTAAATCATGGAAAGTTTTCCTGGTTTGCCCCCAAGGTCTTTGGTATCATCTCCCTCAATATCAATAGACCATAGTCCATTCCAGTTACCGGAAGGGTGAACTGTGAAGAGTTTGAGCCGGTCACGGAGGCTATGGATAGTTATGGCTACTAGATAATCATAGTCTTTCGGTACAGTACCATCTATAAAGTCCAAGTGTCTTCCAGGTATTTCAATCATTGGAATATTCTTATCCTTCAAAAGCTGATTGACTCTTAGGTTAAATTTCTCTTCATACCATTTCGAACATATGATTCCAATTCTCATGCTAGTGCACCTTCTGTCACTTTCTCAAATCTTGCTACAAAGAATTCTTTTGGGGATCTCGAGACTGTAATCCCGTATTTTTGCTCTAATAAGGGAGGTATGTTTTGCGCGGGGATGGACTGGATGTATGCAATTTCACAACCAAGGTCTCCCATTGCCATGATTAACTCTCGTGGAGAAAACAGATTTTCTGGAGGATCACTATGATTAATCAATTCATCTAGTATTTCTCTTGTTGCTCTTATAATCTCTTGATTACCCTCAATATCCACTCGTATGTGAGGAGCATAGCAAGGATCCGCAATAATTACTTGTCCTCCAATTGCTGAGTACTGAAGAAGATTGCCTAATCCATTATAAAAGGCAGTTTTGCCCCCCATACTTTTGGCAATTTCATGAGCAGATCTTAAAAGAGTCAGTCCATGCAATGAACCTAGCGTAAGCTCAAATGCTGTTGGAGCTTGCATCATGTCTCCCTTCTTAGGAGTGTAGAGAACCTTGCCTTCCTGTTTTGCTAATTCTGCAGCATCGTCAACCAGGTTTGAAGGTTCAATGCCTAGGATATCAAGTTCCAATCCTGCTGCATTAGCGAGCTCAGCGATTGTACCAGGACCTGTACCAATATCTAGAATTGTGGATTTGACCGGATAGCATGCAAGTTGGCTGGTTATGGCTGCATAGAACTGTTGTTCTGGCTCTTGAAACCTTTCTCTATAATCGTCTCCGCTTAACTCATTGAATACATTCATAAATGAGAGAATTGGAACATGCTTTTTAAATATTAAGGCAAAAATGAATGAAAAATAGGATTATTCCTCTTTCAACACAGCATGCGCAGCCGCTAATCTCGCCACTGGAACTCTATATGGACTGCAGCTAACATAGTTCAAACCAAGTTTGTGGCAGAATGCAATGCTTGCAGGGTTTCCACCATGTTCTCCACAGATTCCTAGCTTCAGGTCTTTCTTGACTTCTCGCCCTTTTTTGCAGGCCAACTCCATCAGTTGTCCTACCCCGCATTCGTCTATCCTTTGGAATGGATCCCATGCAAGAACTTTCTTGTCATAATACTCATTTAAGAATTTACCTGCATCATCCCTGCTGAATCCAAAGGTCATCTGGGTAAGATCATTTGTTCCAAAGCTAAAGAAGTCTGCTTCTGCTGCGATTTTTTCTGCAGTGAGACATGCTCTTGGTATCTCAATCATAGTTCCGACCTGATAATCGAGTTTAACACCAAAATTCTTAATGGTTTCATCAGCTATCTTGATGATAAGTTCTCTTAAGAGTTTTAATTCATTGACATGACCTACTAGAGGCACCATGATTTCTGGCTTGACTTCTTTACCTTCCTTTTTTAACTCACATGCGGCCTCTATTATTGCCCTTGTCTGCATCTCTGCAATCTCAGGATACGTTATACACAACCGGCATCCTCTGTGACCAAGCATAGGATTGAATTCATGGAGTGCTTCAAGTCGTTCCTTGATCTTTTCTTCAGGAATACCCAAATCCTTGCTTACCTCTTTGATTGCTTCCTCAGTCTGAGGAAGGAATTCATGAAGTGGAGGATCAATCAATCTGATATTTGCAGGTTTTCCTTCCAAAACCTCAAAGATGGCTTTGAAATCTCCTTTCTGTATTGGCATAAGTTTGTCCAAAGCTTTTTTTCTTCCTTCGACATCTGTTGCAAGGATCATTTCTCGCACATGGAGTATCCTTTCTCCTTCAAAGAACATGTGTTCTGTCCTGCAAAGACCTATTCCTTCTGCGCCAAAGTCAATTGCTACTTTTGTGTCCTTAGGAGTATCTGAGTTGGTTCTTATCTTTAGGGTTCTATGATTATCTGCCCAGCCCATTAACTTTTGGAATTCACCACTCATCTCGGGCTCTACCATATTTACTTGTCCTAAAAAGACTTCTCCTGTGCTACCGTCAATACTAATCCAACTATCTTCATTCAGTTGCTGGTCCTTGATTTTGACCGTTTTTGCGCTTTCATCAATGATTACCTCTTCGCAACCTGCAACACAGCATTTACCCATGCCTCTTGCAACGACTGCGGCGTGACTGGTCATTCCTCCTCTGCTTGTGAGTATTCCTTGAGCAGAATGCATACCTTCAATGTCTTCAGGACTGGTCTCAGTTCTAACTAGAAGGACTTTCTTACCAGCTGAATTCTTGTCATGGGCTTCTTCTGCTGTAAATGCAATCTGGCCAACTGCAGCACCAGGGCTTGCTGGAAGACCTTTTGCAATTAATTGAGCTTTCTTCTTACCCTCAGGATCAAGTTGCTTATGCATTACTTGTTCTATCTGGTCAGGATTGACTCTAAGAATTGCTTCTTTCTGGTTGATCAGACCTTCAGATTCCATGTCAACTGCAATCTTGATTGCAGCTTGAGCAGTCCTCTTACCATTACGTGTCTGGAGTATGAATAATACATTGTTCTCGATTGTAAATTCGAAATCTTGAACATCTTTATAATGTAGTTCCAGTTTCTCATAGACCTTGATCAGTTCAGCATATGGTCCGGGAAGATCTTGTTTCATGTCGTCAATCTTTTTTGGTGTTCGTATTCCTGCTACAACATCTTCTCCCTGAGCATTGATCAAATATTCTCCATAATGCTCTTTATCACCTGTACTTGGATTTCTTGTGAATGAAACTCCGGTTCCAGAATCATTTCCCATGTTTCCAAAGACCATCTCTTGGATACTGACTGCAGTACCTGCATCATCAGGAATATTATTTAGTCTTCTATATGTGACTGCTCGTTTGCCATTCCATGATCCAAACACAGCTGTTACAGATAGTTTCAATTGTTCCAAGGGATCCGTAGGAATCTCTTTTCCTGATTCTTTCTTAATAATATCCTTAAAATTTTTGACCAACTCTTTCAAGTCTTCTACTTTGAGTTCTGTGTCAAGTTTGACGCCTTTTTTATTCTTTAACTCATGGATAGCAGCCTCAAAACTAGAGTGTTTTACTCCCATGACCACATCTCCAAACATCTGGACAAATCGCCTATAAGAATCATATGAACCACGTTCATTATTTGTTTTGACTACAAGACCTTGAATAACTTCGTCATTAAGACCAAGGTTAAGGACTGTGTCCATCATTCCAGGCATTGATACATATGAACCTGACCGTACAGACAATAATAGAGGATTGGATTTATTTCCAAAACCTTTCTTGGTCTTGTCTTCCATTGCTTTAACACTTGCCTTAAGTTCATCCTCCAAGCCATCAGGCCAAGAATTATTTTTTATGTATTCACGGCAAGCGTCCGTGGTTATTGTAAATGCTTTTGGAACAGGAAGACCAATCTTCATCATTTCAGACAACTGAGCCCCCTTGTTTCCTAATAGCTTGTAGATCTCTAACGGATTATCAACCTCATCCAGTTGATAGACATATTTTCCCATGTTTTCACCTAATCCTTTGAATTTCAGAAGAGGTATAAAAAGGTTTTGAATACGATATCATACCAGACAGTGATGTATATTGTACAATATTTATTTGAGAGACAAACAAATCATGACAAGGACAAAAACAGCAATTGTACATACACAACTGTGTTGCCCTTGATGATAAATCAAGAGCACAAACTTTAAATACAGCCAGTAAGAACCTGCGTGCATGGCTAAGGATGATCAAGAAAATGCAAAATTATGCGATGGATGCACTCTTTGTTGTGAACATGTAGCATTAGAAATTGACGTCCCTGAGGATTTAAAGGACTATGAGGAGATTGTATGGTATGTCTTACACAAGGATGTTTCTGTATTTATTGATGATGAAGGTTGTTGGTATATTCAATTCGAAGGTAAATGCACCCAATTGGATAATGGAAAATGCAACCTATACAACAAAAGACCATATCTTTGCAGAGATTATAACCAGGATGATTGTGTCAAATATGGTGAAGGAGAACCTCATGTATGGAAATTTGACAATAGGGAGCAATTTCTAGAATATGTAAAGAAGAAAAAGCCACAAATTTGGCGGAAACTTAAGTGATCACTTCAAATAATTCTTCGTGACCATTACTTGTTGAGACTGTGATAATATCGCCAGCGTCTATTATTTTCTCATTCTTTTTTAGCGAGTCTAAACACCCCTCTTTTTTTGGCTTTAGAAAGACTTTGTCTTGTGACCAGAGTTCCCAGTCAGCACCATTTGTTGCCAAGGCAAAACTAGCTTCTCCTGCTTCACCTCTTATCTTGATATCCGCATTACTCTCAACACTTCCAAAACGCGTTATAGACTTCAATAATAGAACATCTCCTTCTGCACTGTAATGACTGCTTTCTTTTAGTATGACCTGATTCATATCAATTATTCGCAGTTTCAATTCAGCCATACTTTTAAAATGTGTGCGCGTTAATATAATTTTCGCTTAAAAGAAAAAGAAAAAAAAGAAAAAAAGTTAGACAGGAATCCTGAACACAGGAGGCCTATTTCTATCCTCAACAGTTATATGGACGTCTTGACTGGTCTCAAGCGTTCCATCACTTGCGGTTACAGTTACGTCATACTCACCAGCATCTGAGTATGTGGTTGTATATTCCAGATCATCCATCCATCCAATTACCCTAACTACTACATCATCTCCATCTGGATCTGTTGCAAATGCAAGAATTCTGACTGTTTCACCTTCTTCAACTGTTATGTCAGCAATCTCTTCCAAGACTGGCGGACTATTCAATTTGCCAACTACAATCTCCACTGTCTTTTCAATGATCGCCTTACCATCACTAACTCTAACTTCTGCAGTGTATACACCATCATCACCCATCCGGGTCTCCCATTCACCATTCTCATCCAATGGATCTCCAAAGGTTATGGTAAGATCATCTGTGTCTTCATCAGTTACTTCTGGAACGACCTTGACCATTTCCCCTTCAGTCACTCTTATAGTTCTGAATTCTTTGACAACCGGCAATCTGTTCTTGTCTTCAACAATTACTTTTATGGTTGCTTTTGTGCTTTTCTTACCATCAGAAGCTGTAACATATACCATATGTGTTCCTGCATCATTGTATCCTGTCATCTTAACTCTTGAAGCAGCCCAGCCACTATACTCAAATACAAGGTCATCACCTTCATTGTCTGTAGCGTCACATTCAATGAATAGGTCTTCTCCTTCTTTAAGAGAAATCTCCTCTGGACATGTCAGGACAGGAGCCTTGTTGCTAGAAAGCAATACCACTAATACATCTTGTGAAGTAGTATCTTTTCCATCACTTGCTGTAATAGTAACCTTATAGAATCCAGCATCTCCCTCTGTTGTTACCCAAGAACCCTTATCATCGAATGGTTCTGAAAAAGAGTATGTGATCTCATCGCCATCATAATCAATTGCTTGAGGCTTAAGTTCAATAGTCTCACCTTCTATTGCAAACTTTTTGACTGTAATATCTGCATATTCTTCAGGAATCTCAACAGTTTCAACCTTCACCTCTTCAGGCTTATTCTCTGTCTCATATACAACTTCGCCTGTGATATCTGGTACTTCAGCTGTATCTTCAGGCGTGCTGATTTGGATTATATCACTTTCAAGAACTGAGAGATTCATAGTTGTGTTGTCTGGCTGCGGAGTGCAAGCCACTAAAGTCAATAATAAAACTACTAGTATAAGTTCTTTCTTTCCCACATTCATCACCCTAATATTATTTTATTCAGTAAACACTTATTTAACTCTTAAGTAATATATAAAGATTTCTATTTTGGAGTGAAGACAAAGATTACTATTCTGTAGAGATAAGGATTAGAACAAAAAACACTCGAGAAATACGCACTACATTATTCAACTGGCCTTCTTCTTAGTCAACTTGACAAATATCTCTCCAAAATGCTTTGGTTGATGCATATCGACCTTTCTTTGGGTCTCAAGATGAAGTAAAGGTATAAATGTCATTACCTTATCTTCTTTTGAATCTGAAGGTGATAGATTAGTAAATGTAAGTTTGGTCTCTGCATTTTTCTTAAAATGCGTCACAATATTACCATACACTTCTCCAATCACAGCTGTGATTTCCTTGCCTTTTTTTGGTGCCTCGACTCTTGGTGCAGGAACAGTCCATCGCTTCTTTCTCTTGTCTTCAGTTTCCAATGCTTTTTCCAAAGCATTGACCAAGTCATACACACTCACTTTCCTTTTTCTTGGCTGGGGCGTCCGAGGATATATCTTAGGCCTTTGTTTCTTAATATTCTGAAGCAAGTCAAGGTCCTCAATATCTTCCAACAGATCAAGATCATCCTCCTCAGAATTAATCAACTGATCCAAAGCCACAATGTCTTCATGTAACAACTTATTACTCTTGATTTTAAGAAGTATAGCTGCTGCTAGAACAACTTTTCCGCTTATCCGAAAGTCCATCTCCTTTAAGGAACGTACCTTCTGGATGAACTTTTTGGCAAGCTTCCCAACATCCACATCCCACGGCTCTATCTCACCAGCATCTATCATGTCATAGATGATATTCTGCCAAGTCAGTTCATCTTGAGTGAATAATATGTTAAATATCTTGTCGTTCGTGACTTCATTTGGCGCTAGAAGGGTCTGTTTCATTGTTTTTCCCGATTTCCTGCACGTACTATAATAGTATACTGGTCTATATGGTTGTTTATAAATCTTTTGGTGCACATTTATCCTCGGAAAGCTTGCGACACACCTTTAAAATATGTCGTAATATTTAAATACAGAAGCTGAAAACCAATATAACAGCAACTTTGTCCATAATTAATATATTATACGTGGGACAAAGTTTCTGGAACTCTCAAATCAACCATAGTAGAGGCAGGTAATTTCAATTTACATGCTTGCTTAATTTGAGAGTAATGTGATTTGCTGCAAAAAGCACTGACAAAGGTTTTATAAATGGATTACATACCAGCAAGTCCTAGTGTGAAGGTGGAATTTCAAAACCTCATACGAAATTACTTCGCTCAAGAGGGAAACAGGGACAAGAAGGGACGCAGAAAAAGCATAATAGAATATATCAAGATTCTAGATAGTGAGACTGCGGATAAATTCACTTATGCTTGGAAACTAGGTGATGCTAGAGGTTTTTTCATTAACAGGGCAATACATAGGTTTTCTCATGGCGAGAATTGGGACGATATTGGAATCACAGCAGAGATTCTTCATAAGAGCTTTGAGACAGGACCGACATCTGAATCTGAACTGGCATTACTTAGGGAATTGAGGATTGCAATTGCAGAGCAAGTATATAAACTAGGTGTACCTGATAATGAACACGACTTCGAAGGATACTACAAGACACTTCGAACTGTCAATGCAGAAACACATCATAAGATCCTGGTAAATAAACCATTCAAAATCATGGGAAGAAAGATAAGGGTACATGGTAAGGAATTGGAAGTAAAAGAACCGGTATTCAAACCTAAGAGCAAGGATGAAGTTATGGATGATCTGATCCGGTTGTGATTATCGAAATTCTTATATACTTACTCAACTATTGACTTTATATGGTCAATGAAGCAATGGCATATCGTAGCGCTGAAAATGTAAAATTTGGAGATAAACTCAAAGAATGGTTTGGAGGAGGAGATTTTAAGCTTGTAGACATCCCGAACCGATTAAATCTAACACAGGATCGAAGTATCCAAGTAATAAAGAATCGATTTGCACGCTATTTGAAAGACGGAGACGGAAGAGGTTTGTTCTGCAAATTATTGCGAGAACAGTTGACAGCATGCGACAATATGGTTCAATTGAATATATTAGCTGATAGATACAAACAAGGACTTTTGTTCATATCTGATCTTAGACTTTCATTTAAACGTGATTTTGAGAATGCATTTTTGAGAGCGAGTGCTAATAGCTACAAACATTGTAACAATTGGACAAAGGTTCTTGAAAGAATGCTTGGCCTTAACGAGCAGTGGAGGAATTACTTTTTGGATTTCACAAGCCAAGTGACATCAGGAATTCCCAGGACCACACTCTTGCCATTAGTAGCAAGATTGGGTCTGCCTCATGGAGGAAATCATGATGAGGAATTGGAAGCCTTCAAAACAATCATGACCAAATCAGGTGTTCCTGTTGAATTGGAAGAGACACAGAATACAAGAAAAGGGCTGTTAAGGTTGGTGGGACCCAAAAAAAGTCGCGTTCTAAAACATAATAAAGAGTGGTTTATTACAGAATTGGATTCGCAAAAAGCTGCTTGATCACAATAATCTCAACATATCCAAGACTTCTTCTGGTTGATCATATGGCAAAATCGTTGCATGAGGTATTTCATATTCTGCTCGCCTGCGTACTTCAGGATCAGAATCAAATACTACCACATCATCCAAGTGGTCAAATTCTTTGAGACTTGCATCTGTTGTGTGAAGTGACACACTCATCCCACCAAACTTTTGCCCTCTAGCAATATATTCCCAGAGGTCTCTCTGTGTTGTCACAACGTGTGTGTATCTCTCAATACCATCTTCTATCGACGATAATCCAACTATGTAAATCTTTCTTGAGCCGTACATTGTCTGCTCTTGTTTTTGCAGGTGGTATTTAAAGCTATTCCTTTAGAATATTTGCCTTCCGAATAAATTACGGCAACATTTGCACAAAACATTTAAATGACATTGTAATTCATTGTCATACAATGGAAGCAATAAGCATAAGATTCCAGGAGAACATCCTAAAAAAGATGGATAAAACCATTAGAAAGAACAATTTTAACTCGAGAACTGAATTTATTAGAGAAGCAGTGAGGGAAAAACTGACTGATGTTGAACGGGCTTATGCTATTAATGAATTTTTTAAGCTGTATGGTAAAGGTAAACCAAAAACTAACCTAAGTGACAGACAGATAAGAGAAATTGTCAGTAAAGAACTAATGGAAGATCTTGATCGTCGGTTTAGACATTCTGAGGACTGACAGCTACGCAGATATCCGAAAGATACCTAAAGAAATGTTTATCTTGTGAGACCAAGACTGCATTGTATTTTCTTGCATGCAAAGCATTAAGACAGTCAACAAATGGCAAATTTCTTTCCAGTGATATTTTCTTTGCAACAATATGTTCTTCATTACATATGGGAATTCTCTTAAGAAGCCCAATAATGTCAAGAAAGCCCAGCAACTCTTCAATTTCTGTTTTGGGATAGTTTTTACCCAATTCCCATACAAGAGTATCAGAGAACAGTATCGTACTCCTGTCTTTGATTGCTTTCATAAAAAAATTGTGCGCTTGTTTAGCCAGAGGTTTACCTCCTCTACCAATTCGTGCATCATAAAAATCTCTCCACACACAAGTGTCCACTAAATAATTCTTCATAAATTTGTCAAGTGAAAAGCATTATTAACATTGACTCAAAAAAAGCATCAATTTTTTCGGTATGGTTTGAAAATATTTGCAGATTCATTGAAACAAACTCAATACCACAAACACCAAGAACGCAATCAAGCCGAGGATTGCAGAAAGTATTCCAAGGACACACAAGATTATCCCAATCATGGCATTGTCCTTTTCTTTCTGGTTTCCATGCCTGTAAGCAGAAAGACCATGGTGGATCCCTGTATAAATGAGTATCCAACCAACAAGAGGTACGGCCCCAAGAATCACAGATAATATTCCAAGTATGATAGACGCTGTTGCATTAGTCTCAATATCATCAGGATGAGGCCTTTTCTTGGGTTTTTTCTTCATTGAAGAGTATTCTGTGGATTTAAATTTATAAAGGTTCTCACAAAACTCAACAAAATTTATATAATACTGTAGGAATCTGTGTTCTTATGGACAGACCAAAAGTTGGTGTAGGTGTATTCGTATTCAAGGATGGCAAGTTTCTTCTGATGCACAGAAAAGGATCTCATGGTTCTGGAACGTGGTGTCCTCCAGGTGGCCACTTGGAAGGTGGTGAAGAGCCTGAAGAGTGCGCAAAGCGAGAGACCATGGAAGAGATTGGTGTAAAGATCAAGAACCTAAGAAGAGGTCCATGGACAAACGATGTGTTCATAGAAGAGAATAAGCACTACATCACGCTTTGTATCATAAGCGACTATGATTCTGGAGAACCTAAAATCATGGAACCGGATAAGTGTACAGAATGGAGATGGGTGACCTGGGAGGATATGCCCAAACCATTGTTCTTGCCAACGCTTAATCTGAAGAAGAGCGGGTGGATTCCACCTAAATAATCATATAATCCTTTGTGCAAATTCTCTCTGAACCATACCTTCCATGCTGTTAAATACCATTTCGTTCTCTTTTGGGAAGATTACACTTGTATCTCGGAACTCGCTTGGATACATGTGATTATTTAGGAATGCAAGTTTTATTCCTGTGTTCACTATCATGCCTTGATTGTAAATGCTATTCATGAGATTGGGAGTAAGTACCTTTCCAGCTCGGTGTTCATGGAATTCTCGATCACAGAATAGTTTATATGCCTGCAATGCCCCTCCAGAGAAATATGCAATGGCAATATTTGGCAGGCTTTCCTGTATCTTCTCTCCATTGTGGGCGATTACACCAATGTCACTAACTGGCTTACCGGTTGGCTCCAACAGATAGGTAAATCTGATTGGTCCTCCAGGAGACTTAATGCTTGGATCCAAATCAAACTGGCGCAGATGGGTTCCCATCCTATTGTTCTCATATTTTCCAGGAGTATTATAACACAACATCCTATTTGTTTCATCTGTCTTGAATCTAACTTGTTCAGTCAGATCATCAACACTTGAAATATCACCAATATTTGCTTGGAATACTCCAGGTTCATATCCCACAAACACTTCTCCAGTAAAAAGATTGAGGACAACAGTGTATTTTATAGTATTATCCTTTAGAAGAGTAACAGAGGAATTGCATGCTTCCACTCTTGCATGATCTTCACCGATCCGTTCCCGTTCAGCGTCGAGCACTTCACCCATGGTCTTGCATTTGCCTTTATGTGCCTCGATGGCCTGTTCAAGATATGATGATCTGTCAACAGGATCGCTAATGATGACAGGAGTATTATGCTCAATCCTTCGATCATCTGGAACTCTTCCTCTTTCTTCAGTAATAATCACTCCTGACTGAGAATATACTCTTTGGAATAGAGAATAGTGTCCCCAGAAATCTGTTCCAAGAGAGATTGCATTTTCAGCAACAATATCAAAGAAAATGGTGTCTTTGCCGTCCTTTCTTGCATAGAGTCTTCGTTTTTTTTCATCCAACTCGCTTATATCCTTTGCTGCTTCTTCAACATTCAATGCTCTGAGATGGGTAAGCATATGCTTCATTATGTTGATAGAACCATTCAACATCTCCATGTCTTCATCGATCATGTTCATTATTAGTACATGGAATGCTTAGGACATATTAAACTTTTCCTTGTAGTATATATTGTGAATATATATTTGACCAATATGTCCCATAATCTTTAAATATCCTCCTCCAATCCTCACCATTATCGTGGTAATCGGGATGTTGGGATTTGGAGCTATGAATTATGCTGTGGCTGTTCATCTTTCTAGAAGAAGTGATAATCCCAAGATAGTGGTCTGGGATATTGATGAACATATTATGGAAACTGTTAGAGATGAACGCATTCATCCATATCATTTTGTTGAGGATGTTTTGCCTGAATCAATAGTTACAGGCACATTAGATGATTTTGTGGATGTAGATCATGTCATAATCGGTATGGGTGCCCAGAATATGCGATCTGCAATGGTATCTGCAGGAACAAGATTGAAAAAGCCTTACAAGACAATTGTCTCAAAAGGACTTTTAGGTACTGGCAAAAGGCTTTCTCAAGTTGTCCAAGAAGAAGTTGGTGATGATAAGATTGCCATGTTTGCAGGGGGTACTGTTGCACATGATCTTTTCTATGGTAACTCGCTTGCTGCGGATGTTGCAGCTATTGATCCTCGCGTCAGATATGAGGTTGCAGAACTTCTTCACAGCAACACATTAAGAATTTATGAAGTGGATGACTTGGTCGGCGTTGAACTAATTGCAGCATTAAAGAACATAATCAGTATGGGTGCTGGAATGGCAGAAAGCCTGCACAACAGTGTTGGGACCAAATCATCTTTCAAGATAAGATTAGAATATGAAGTATTCCAGCTGGCAATGAAGATGGGTGCAAATATGACCACGTTTCTGCCTGGAAGACCCAGTTGGTCAGGTGACACAAATCTTAGTTCTTTTGGTAAGACTAGAAATAGAGAGTATGGTATGAGAATAGGTGGAGGAGAGGATCCGGATGACGCATTAAAAAGAATGGAAAGAGGTCATAAAACTGTTGAAGGTTATTACACCCTAAAAGTTGCTCATGATTTGACCAGAGATATGGATACGCCCTGTATTGACCAATTGTATGCTGTAGTATATGGGAAGGTGCCCCCTCTAGAAGCAGAAGCTGCATTGATGAGTAGGGCAAGGAGAAGGGATTGAGGTTTTTACACAAATTTTTTATATGACCAATATAAATGTTGTGTTATGAAGTGGATTTTGTTGATTTGTTGCATTGTTCTGATATCTTGTTCTGCTCCAATGGAAAAAGAGTATGATAAAAGTTGTGAGACTGATGCTGATTGTAGATGCACCTGTGGTTGTGGGTGCATTAATGATCAAGAAGAATGTGAAAGCAAAACTAAATGCTTTACTGGACCTCCAGGTGCTAAATGTGTTAGAGGTCAGTGCGTTGAAGATCCACAAAATCTTAATAGAATCTGCAATGCTGACTTCCACTGTAAATGTACGTGTGGTTGCGGTTGCATAAATATTAACGAAGAGTGTGAAGAAACAGAGCTTTGTGATAGGGGACCGCCTCCAGCAATATGCCATAAAAACACATGCATTGAAGGAGAATATGATCTTCCAAAGGGAGATAGTAGCTGAAGAAAACAAACTTAAACTTTATTGCCGTAATCTTGCATTTCAACTAAAAGTTTATATATTCAAACCACCAATAGAACCCTTGAGGTGGTATAAATGACTCCAATTGAGATATTAGCATTGATATTGATCATAATATCTGTGATCAAGATAATATTTGTAATGGCTAACCCAAAGGCATGGATGAAGAATGCTATGGGCATGTATAAACAGCCAATAGCTGTAATGATTGTTTCATTGGTACTCTCAGCTCTTGTGTTAAGATACTTGCTGGTTGAGTTGACCATAGTCCAGATCTTTGCAGTACTATTGTTCTTGCTGTTAATGATTAATGTTACAGTTGCAGGCTTTGGCAAGGAGATTACAGAGTTTGCAGAAAAGATTATGAAGACCAATATATTCAAGAAGTGTTGGCTTGGAATAATAGTCTGGATTGTGCTAATAATCTGGGCATTGTATGTATTGTTTGTTTAATTACCTAAGAACTCCTGGATGCGTCCAGCGAGTTCATTATATTCTTTGCTAATCACATTTTTTACTCATGAACTTAAGAAAAAGATTCAATTAGTTAGGACTTATGATGCAAGCATATCAATATATCATTGTCAACATCAATAACAGGATAATTGAAATCTGCCTTTTGAATCTCAATTTTTGCAGCAATTGGTACTGGTTCATCAGTAACGTGTTGCCAAGAACCAGCAGGGGTGTTGGTGAAATTATTTGTTGTCGAAACAACATAGACCGTGCCTGTATCTCTGATTGTCTGATCATGCACTCCATGTATCTTTACGCTGAAAGGATTTGCAGGAATTGAAAAAATAGGATATTCTGAAGTAAAGCTAAAACTACCCGGAGAATAAATCATTTTGGGAACCCTGATAAAATACGGATAGACTAAACCATCCCCTGTAAGATCTCGATTTGATATGATCGCCTTCATAATTGCAATGGATGCCTTACCAGATACATAGATTCTATCTCCTCTTAAATGAGTATCATCTAAATTGTCAACAGACCCACGAAGAAGGACACCATATTGTTGAACAAGATGGTCAAGAAATTGTTCAGTTGAATAGTCTGGCAATTTAAGCAAATCAGACCTTGTAACAACTGATATTCCTGGTTGCATTATCTCCTTTTCATTCACAAAATCATCTATGTTCATAAGAAGAGGTAATGCAGACTTTTTTATAAACCTAATGTCTTTTTTGATGAGCCATCACACGCACGGAAAGTCATAATAAATGCTGTCATAGGGACAATTCTAATAAAACTTTTTAAATCCTCCTCAAATAATAATCATAATTATGAGATTTAATGAAACATCCAAACTTGCATTGATGAATTTCTTACTTCATCTTGCTTTCTTAAGTCCAGTTATTACCTTTTTTTTCAGGGAAAAGGGTCTAAATTACTTCCAAATCCTCAGCCTAGAATCCATTCTTATGCTCTTCATACTATTTTTTGAGTTGCCAACAGGAATTATTGGTGATATTATTGGACGGAAATGGGCAATACTTATTGGAGGAGTATTCATTGCATTGGAACCTGTAATCTTTCTATTTTCAAGCAACTTTTTGCTATTTGCATTATCATTTGGTCTAGCAGGAATTGGCATTTCCTTTCTTTCAGGCACTGTCGAGGCACATATTTATGACACTTTGAAGAAGAAAAGGGCAGAAAATGCAATGAAAAAAGCCATGGGTACGTATGGGGCTGCTGCGCTCTTAGCAATGATTATCGCCCCTGCTATTGGCAGTTATTTGGCAAAAGAGCTAATTATGCCTCAATTCAATATCTTGATCATACTAACCATATTTGCTAACGCACTAGGTGTTATCATAATTCTATTTCTTAAAGAGAAAAAAAACAAACAATCCAACAAACACAGTCATAAGATGTTGCTAAAATCAAGTTTTAACACGATTAGAAATAACAATAATTTGAAGAGAATAATTCTTTTAAGTATTTTTTCCAGTCCATTTATGTTCACTTTAAACTATTTATATCAACCGTATTTTAAAACTTCAGGTGTGAACATTAGCTTATTTGGAATAATATTTGGAGTTTCACTGCTACTTGCAGCAGTTATTCAGAAATATGCTTACAAATTGGAAGAAAAGATTGGAATGAAAAAATCAATATTTATTGCTACAATCGCACCAGGTATATTGTATGTGATAATGGCAATCTCAATTTCGCCCTTTGGAGCAATTCTACTTTTTATTCTATTAAGGGGGCTTATGGGACTATCAGAACCTCTATTTGCAGACTATAAAAATGCACACATCCCAAGTAACTGCCGAGCAACAGTACTTTCAATGATCTCCATGTTTGCAAGTGTCTATTTGCTAATAATGCGACTAATTATAGGTAAGCTTGCAGATATTAATTTGAGTTACGCGTTTATTCTAATTGGTACAATCATTGTATTGTCTTCTTTTGTGTTTCGTTTGAATGAGAGTCATATTACTATAAAAAAAATCAATATTAAAAAATCAAGTTAATCCACTGGGTTTGATATTACTTAAGAAGTCTACAAGTAATATCTTTAGCTCGGTCATATGAACCAAAAAGAACTGTGCTTTTTAACTCATTTGGATTTGCTCTAACATTTCCTAATGCATGCTCCCTTTCCAACTGAAGCCACCAAACGTAACGCAAAGCGAAATCCCACTTATTCTCTCGAATACCATATCTTTCAAAAATCTTCTCACCTAAAAATGTTCCGGGATATGGTCTTATTGGCTTAGGATCCCATTCTTCAACAGGACGCTCTGGCAAACCTAAAATCTCAGCATACTCAGGAGCATAGAAATTAATCCTAAATTCATTAACAACAGGGATAAGTTCATGACTTACATTAAGAATTCTCTCAAGCTTCCCATAATCCACATTCTTCTTTATGTTCTCTGCCACCCGCTCATCCTGGACCTCCACACCATATTCAATATAAATACAACCACTATCTGCCATAAGCCGGACCAGGTCCTCAGTCATTAAGTCTGGTCTGGACTGATTTCCAAAAGCTATACCTTTTGACCTTAATAAATCAAGCAGACCTTTCAAATTGGCCGAAGGCATATTAAATATTTCATCAATAAAATATACATATGTACCTCCATTATCTGATATATAATCTAATTCCATTTCCATCTGATTTAGGGTCTTAGTCCTGAATTCATCTCTAAATCCTTCCTTAAAACAGTAAACACATGAATACGGACAACCTCTTGAATATTCAAGAACTAGATTGATTTTGGCATCTCCTAGCAGATGCTTTTGGAGTTCTGGAAGCCAAGCATGTGCCTCATATAAACTAATGTCAAATTTGTCAAAAGCAGGCATCGGCAATTTAGTTAAATCTACAGGACCAGGATTTGGATATGTGCTCCTGATTAATCCACTACTAACAATCTCAACAAATGCCAAATCAGGTTCGCCTTGAACAATAGTATCTGCTCCAGTTTGACTATGTGTCCAAAAAGAATCATTTGTACCATGAGGTCCAATTACTCCTATTTTGGTGTCAATGCTTGATCTGACTGCAGAAGACAACTCTGAAGGAACAGATAAGTCCAAAGGAGGACATCTCCAAAACAGGTAAGTAGGCGCAGTATCAATTACTACCAAATCTGGTTTGATTGTATCAAGCTGCCTTACGATTTGTGATTTGGTCAGGTTTTGTGCATATGCATCAATAACAGCTACGTCACAATGATCCTCAATAGACGCAGCTACATATGCAAGTTCCAAAGGAACTGATTTTGGAACAATTAATGATGCTGTTGTGTGTGGAACATTGTGTTCCTGCCAGTTTGGATTAATCAATACAACTTTCATTTTTTTGAGACAAGAAAATTACCTATAGCCAAATAGTCTAGGCCGCATGAAAAGAAGGTCCGAATTGCATCTCGAGGAGTACATACAATAGGTTCACCTTTAATATTGTATGATGTGTTAATAACTACAGGCACACCTGTTTTTGCTTCAAATGCCTTGATCATATTCCAATATCTTGGGTTTGCATCTTTTGCAACAGTTTGTGCTCTGACTGTACCATCAACGTGGAGTACTCCAGGAATTTTTGGTTGAGCATTTGTCGGGACATCAAAACTTAATATCATATAAGGAGAATCTGCAGCGCCCACCAAGTAATCCTCTTTGGCTTCTTGTAGAATACTGGGTGCAAATGGCCTCCAGGCCTCTCTAAATTTTACATATTGGTTTACTCTATCTTTTGCATCAGGATTGATCGGATTCGCTAGTATCGTGCGATTTCCCAGTGCTCGTGGTCCAACTTCCATTCTTCCCTGGAACCAACCAACAAGATTTTCCTGGGCCAATAGACCCGCAACCCTTTCTTCAATATTTGCAGTTTCAGAATAGCTAAGTTTGTACTCTTCAAGTACAGCACGAATTTCGTCTTCTGAATAACCAGGACCCAAATACACGTGGGAAAAAACACCTTTCCAATCGTGACTAAGATTAATTGCAGCACCTAGTGCA
>JAHJEM010000064.1 GCA_018825425.1 Nanobdellota archaeon
CAAATCCTCACCAAGCCCTGATGCAAAGAAGAATTGATCCACACTAACAGAGGCACCCTGGTTTCTGGAAAAGGCATAGTTTGCAACTGCTCTCTTAAGACAATGCACTAAAGTCTGATTCCTATCTCTGTACAGTTTTGAAAACATGAACGACTCAAAATCCATACTTGATTCCTTTTTGGGCTGTAAAGTGATAATTGCCGCATCAGTACTTGGCTCAGGTGTAAAACATGAAGATTCAACTTTACAATCGTAGGTGATGTGAAATACTGATCTAGCATACGCAGCTAATAAGGAATAAACCTCTTCTGACGATGATGCAGCTTTTGCAAAACGATTGCCAACAATCAAAGTTGATGACCTGAACCTGCTTTTATATAGCAGTTGAATCAAAGGTTCAGTGATATTAAACGGGATATTTGATACACAAACATTAAATTTCGGAAGTTTTTTTACTAGAGCACTTTGATATTTTACTGTTAGATTTGGATTGCTATCCACTAAATCATCTAGGAATACTCTCATTCTTTGATCCTTCTCAAAAGCAATAACTTTTCTTGCATATTTTACTAATTCTGCAGTTATTGCACCTTCTCCTGCACCAATTTCCAAAACAGTGTCTTCAGGTTCAATTTCTGCAAAGCCCATAAGCCGATCAACTAAAGTAGTGTCAGTTATAGTATGGTGGTTAAGACGTGATACATTCATTGGATTCCTCCATTGTATAGTATATGCAAATCAATATTGGCATTCATATACTTTGACTGTGGCCCTTGAGGAGTTAATTCTTGCATGTAATAATCTTGAAGTCTTTGTGTAAGTGAAGGAGACATATCTTGAACCTCACAGTTCAAAAAAAAGCTGCATAGATAAGCAAAATGTATTTCATTCTCGAATCGTATACTGAATGAATGCTTTTCTGTGTCACACAACACACCATTCGCTTTCAAGTTGTTTTCAAGACCTGTTGTGGCTTCAAAAGCACTCAGCCCAGAATTCATCTCAGGATAGAAACGAGTCATAAAATCAGCATATTGACCATCATGAGAATTCACTGCAACAAATGCGACACCATTTGGCGCAATACTATCCCTAATTCTTTGACACTCTGCAATATATTGTGACTCTCCAAAATAATAAAGCACGTGACTTGCAATTACCATATCAAATTTTTCATCAGTTTCAAATTGCTCCCATAATCCCAAATGAGTTTTGATTCCAAGCGCAGATAGAGCATATGCATTGTCTCGGGTTCTATCAATGGCCACAATTTTTGCAAAATAAGGCATTAGACGTTGTGTTAAGGTGCCATCAGCTGCTCCAATATCAAGCAAAGATCCAGATCCATCTTGAGTGACTCTTACATGCCTCATGAATCTTTCAAATAGTACATCTCCTTCATTTGAGCTCCGTCTGAAAATATCGAAAAGAATACCATACTTTTCAGGATCCTTGAGCAATAGTGAATTGAAACTCATCATTAAAAATGAATGGCATAATTAATATAAATATTTCCATTTATTTCACCACTATTGAATAAATAATCGGAAGATTGTCAGATTTGCCGGAATTCTTCCGGAAATTCGTATCAAATCAAATATAATCAATAAGTATCATGCTTGTTGTCCAGATTTGTCGTTCAATCCGCGCAATTTAGGCATTGTTTGTTTAGGTCCCTAAGAACTCCTGGATGCGTCCAGCGAGTTCATTATATTCTTTAACCTTAGAAATATCCGCAGGATTATTCTCAATCTCTTTTTCCAACTGTTTCAACCGAGTCTCCCACTGCTTAAATTCTTTTATCTCCTGAATATCACGGCTGGCATCAAATACTTTACCATCAGCAATCTCGACCACATCTGGAGTTGAGGTCAGTCTGACGTTTTCTTGGTATGTATCAGGTACATAAGTCACCCGATAGTATCGTGTAGCCTCTGCAAAACAATATCCTAAGTATTCTCCGTTCTTGCACTTAATTCCAATTGCCATATGTTGTTCATCATTGAAATTCAGAAGTGCAACACCATATCCTAGTTTTGCTATGAGTGCTGCAGCCAATATTGATTTATCACTGCACACACCTTGGTTGGTATAGATAGTTGTATACGCATAATTAATGTCTTCTGTCTCCAATGCATTGTATGGAATGTGTCCCACAAAAGAGAGTGCAAGCCTTGCAGTCTCATCACTATCATAACCATATACTTGTAGCTGAGTGATTATCTCTTGGAGGGCTTTTGATTGTCTAGGATCCACAATCAGACGTTCAAAATCTGCAGTGCCTTTGAGTTCTGAATAGAGGGCATGATCCATCTCCAACTGGATAGAATGCATCTCGCCCCTGAACATCCAGTTGTATATACGCATCTCACAATCTATGCACTCTTCATTATAGTAGGATTGCTGACCAATTCTCACCAAGGCCACAAACATTATCAGAAGTATCAGAATCAGGAGCAGGGAATTGGGAAAAACCCTTTCAGATGCGACCATTTGCTCTGTCATGCCATCCACTGGCTGAAGATCCTCCTCCTTTTCCTTTTCCCATCTGTGAAAACGTCTCTCAAACCGTCTTGCTAAAGGAGTATTATCTCCTTTGATATTCTTTGGGACCTCTTTTTCTGAAACAATACGTTTCATGCATGGATTCTTGAGAAGTGTGCTTAAAAAGTTTGCGAAAGATCTAGAAGACAATGGTCAATAAGATAATTATCCCAATTATTGAAAGGAGTGTTGACCCGTATAGGGTTCTCCAGTATTTGCTTTTCCTATATTGTTTAGCATGAGCTAGGATAAATGCTCCGGTTATGGTGTACAAGGAGAACATGGTTATATAGTCCAAATAATTGACTCGATTGATTCTAAAGGCAATAAGAACACATGCCCCTACCATGAATAGGTTTGCAAAGAAGAACAGAGGCTTCCATAGCTTCAATTCCTTTTTCCAAGCAAAGAAGCTTTCAGCTAGAAGAACCAAGGATATGGGTATAATTATGTGGAATAATGTACTCAATAACTCAAAATTACCGTTCATTATCCAAGGAATGACTGCTATAGCCAGAATCAGGATGTGGAATTGTCGCTTCATATATCCCCTTTTTCCCCCTGTTTTTAATAATTTTTCATTAACTTTTAAAAAGCAAGCCCGATTTTCAGCATTCACAGTACCATGGTAGTAACATTAAATCAAGCTGATTTACAGGAAGCAAGAAGATTGAATGAAATAGTCGAAGCTATGCACTATACTGAGGTCTGGAAGGTATATGGATTAAGTGAAAAAGGAAGGTGGCGGGAAGATGAGAATATTGTGCAAAATTCACCTATTATCAGATTTACTCCTGCACATCCAGAACAACTTGATAAGATATGCAGCGATGCATTCTTTGCTCCAGAACAAGGAGTACTATTTGATCTAGGAGATACCTATTCATCAAAAGCATTGATAGAATATCTTGGTTCATTAGGTTATGGTTTGGACCAAGTAAATGCAATCTTTATGACTCACTTGCATACAGATCATTTTGGAAAGCCTGAACTTTTTACACATCTTGGACAAAGAATCCCTGTGTATTCTTCTCCTGAAGAAATATCTTCTTATCAAAGTCAGCCCTTGAATGCACTTGAGGTTTGCTTCAGATGGCAGGGTGTAAGACATAGTGACGACACAAATGTGGCAAGACAAGGTTTGCTTGTAAGGAATTCAAACAAGTATAATGGACAATTGGTTGGCCTCAAAGATGTTGACACTATAACTGGTCTTAAAGTTAGAGAAATGAGGATTGATGATCTTTCAGATGGACCGCTTCCAGAAGGAGAGTTGGGCTATATCACTTTTCCAAATCATCATTCGTCATGTGACACAGTATATGTCTTGGGAAAGTATCTTTTTATCGGGGATGTATTGGCAGAAAAATCCGGACCTCTGGGAAATACTGATAACGAAGAATATGCTGTAAATGCCAGGGAAATAGGAAGCAGGCTTATCAACAGACAGCTTTTAGGCCTAGGATTTAAAATAATACCCGGTCATGACAAGAAATATTATTCTGATAAAATCATTACTCTTTCAGGTGAATTGTCAGAGTATGCGCCAAGCTAGCTGAATCTCTTAGTATATATTCATTTAACACCGAAAACTATATATATTACGTATACATAAGCATACTATTGTATACGTTAATTAACCCCCTCCTTTCCCAAAATGCACGCACAAACCACAATTAGAATCGACAAACACACGAAGGAGCATCTTGACACCTTTAAACTCGTGCCTCAGGAGAGCATGGATCATGTCCTGAGGCGAATGCTTAATCTTCTCGAAGACCTTCTTGACGACAAGATTTCTATGCACACTGGCGAAACTGTAAGGAACAAGTTGAATACAGCCCATCAAAGAGTTAGCAGGAATGAGTTGAAGAAAAGGATGTTCAAGTATGAGGTCTAACGGACAATAGCACTAGTAATATTTTTGTTTATGAAAAGTGCGACAATGAGTGCTGTTATCAGAATGGATACAATAAGAGATATCAATGCAACTTTCTTGCTTATCAATGATGGTGTCTTCTTTTCTGTGAGAAGACCCAGAATACTTAATACAATTCCTGGCAAAGAGAATAGGGCTGCAAAAGTGTACTCTCCAAGTACAAGGAATTTGGGATACTTTGATGTTAGATATGCAATTGCTGCAATATAAACAGGAATAATGATTCCAAACACAAGTCCGAGCATTGCCCACTTGTTAATCCGCTTGTCTCCTGGGTCTGTTGGCATTCCACCTCCTCCGCCTAGCGGTGGAAGTCCTTTTGGAGGTTTGGAACTAGGAGGAGGCATACCTCCACCTTTTCCTAAGTCCACAAAGGGGTCTTTTCCCATTTTTATGGTGCAGGAGGAGTTCCTATATTGTCATCCTCTCCGAAAATATCATCGATGCCATCATCGCCTGGTTCAGTTGGGTCACTTGGAATAAGTCCATCATCAACGATGAATCCTGTGAGTTTCCAATTTGTAACATCATTTCTCCCAAGGTCACCCAACTTCATTTTAAAGCTAACTAATACAGTATCTTTAAAGCAAACAGTAATATGATTGCCAGGCGGAGTGCTTTCTGGATAAAAGCTTGTGCAATTACCAGTAGTATTTGTTGAATTTATGTTTTCAATTCTTGATTCAATTTCTGCTTTTATGTCATCTATTGTGAGAAATCCTGTGAATATTTCATCCTCTTTGCAGTCACGTACTTCTTTGAATCGCACACCCTCCCTGTCTGATCCTCTGACATCGCATTTGCAATATGTTCCACTTGTCACATTGGATGTATGGTTGCAGTTGGATCCTGCAAAAGTCATTCCTTGATGTGCATACTTTCCAGTAAAATATACTATCTGTTCTTTCTTAACACCATAACTATAAGAATAACCTGTTGTGGTATGAAACCCATCTCTATAAAACAATTGAACAGTATACTCCGGAGGAACAATAGACTCATCCAAAGTCTGCATAAATCTTTCTTTAGCAGATAATTCAACTGGTTCTTCTACTTGGCAAGCAACTAGGAGAATGCATGCACAAATTGCAATTATTATCTTCATAATAGGATTCTTGAAGTTGTTTTATTTAAAGGTTGTGGGGCAAAAGGAAAAAATTGGTATTAACAAAAATTGGTCGCCCTTTGGACGAGATATGACCGGGCTGTAAAAGCCCGGGTTTTAACCCTGCCCTTTGGGCAGGTCAAATCCACACCAAATACGTGGCATTAACCACGCGTCAGCGTGGCCTCTACTATTAATACTTTTTATGGCAAACAAAAACGATTCATGAACCCAAACCGAACTTAAACAAAGAACAAAAAAAAACAACCTTTAAATACTAGCTCAACAAATCCTCATCTGGGGTGGTCATATGAAAAAGAGGACAGTTTTTACTCTAGCATTAGCATTAGTTATACTTCTTTCAATAACAGTTTTTGGAGATACAAAGGTCATGAATTCTGCCAAAGACAGATTTCAATCTACGCATGCAGAATTCTTCTATGCTTTGGGCAACCAACTCTATAATGATGGTGAACAGGATAGAGCAATGGCAGTTTATGAACAAGCATTAGACTTAGAGCCAGGCAATGAACATGTTCTCAACAATATGGGTATGTACTATGCAGCTAAAGGAGAATACCAGAAGGCTGAACAATTCTTCCTAGAAGCAATTGAGATGGATCAATATTATGTTATTGCAAGATCAAACCTTGCTATCGTGTACCATGATATGGGAAGATATGATGAGGCAATCCAGCAACTGATCGTTCTCAAAAAGATTGAACCTGAAAACCCATCTCACGTGTATGACCTAGGCATCAATATTGCAGATCTTTACAGGACTCAAGGTATTGGTAATCTTAATGAGGCAATCTCCTACTTTGAACAAGCAGACAATCTAGAACCTGGTTTCTTGAAATCAAAAGAGAATATTATAGCATTGAAAGAAGTATTGGCTGAAGAGGCTAATACCCACTCTTGATGACAATATTATACGCCTTGAATCCTAATTCAACAAGAGCTTCCTTGATTTGGCCTCTGTGATCACCTTGCAATTCTATCTTGCTATCCTTATATGTTCCACCACATGCAAATTTGCCTTTCAGTTTCTTGCGCAAATCCTTCATATCTGTATTTTTTTCATCAAAACCTACAAGGACTGTATACTTCTTGCCAAACTTTTTCTTTATCATAGAAACAGTTATTTGCTGGCTATCCTTTGATAAGTCTTCAAAGACACCTAGCTCTTTTGGTAAACCTGTTATTGGATCCATGTCCATTGTTAGTCAAGATGTTGTAGTCTTTTAAATTTTTTTTGCTTTTTTAGTGGCCATTCTGCTTTTTTAGGCTTCTTAGTACACTCTCTTTTCCTTTCCAGACCAAGGCTTCTTCGAGGACCTCAGTTATCTTAGTGACAGGGATTATTTGGATCTTGTTCAAACGATCCTTGTCTATAATGATATCATTAAGATTGCTTTTGGGTACAATTACCTTCTTTATTCCTGCGTCAATAGCTGCCTCAACCTTGGCAGACACACCACCGACTGGTAATACTTCTCCTCTTACAGATAGGCTTCCTGTCATGGCATAGTCTTGTTTTACAGGTATCTTTTTGAGAGCAGATATTATGGCTGTTGCAACAGCAATACTTGCACTATCTCCCTCTACACCTTCATATGTCTGGAGGAATTGGACATATATATCAAACTTGCCTTTGATTGTGAGTCCAAAATACTTTTTAACTATGGCTGAAACGTTCTTGATAGCTTCTTGCGCTATCTCTCCAAGCTTACCTGTGGCCACAATTTGAGCTTCTTTGCCACCAGGTGTTACTTCTGACTCAATAGGTAATATTATACCTGAATAATTGCCTTCACCACCTATTACAGCAAGTCCATTCACCCGACCCACACTGTTTCCTTTGGTAAGAATGACTTCATATTCTTTTTTGCGGGATATATGCTTATCTGCAAGCTGCTGTTCCAAGGTCCGAGCAATAGTTTTGGCCTTGAGAATATGACTCTTCTCGACTAATTTAGCACCTTCCTCATTCGCAACATCACCTGCAGCACGTATAAGGCCACCAAGCTCTCTGAATCGTAAAGAGATATGACCTTTTCTGTTAGCTCGTTTCCTTGCCTCTTCAACTATGTATTCAACTGCAGATCTTGTGAAGTGAGGTATCTTCTTGTCCTTGACTACTTCTTGGGCTACAAATCTTGCAATTGCCTCACTATGCTCTTTAGTATCTGGAAATGTATCCTCCATATATATCTCATAACCGTATCCTCTAATTCTTGATCGCAATGCAGGATGCATGTGCTTAACCGTCTCTAGATTTCCTGCAGCAACCAGTATGAAACGGCAAGGAACAGGTTCAGTCCGGACCATAGCACCAGCACTTCGCTCACTCTGTCCAGTTATGGCATATTTACCCTCTTGCAAGGCAGTTAACAACTCTTGCTGACTCTTAGGTTCAAGTGTTGCTATCTCATCCACAAACAATACACCTAAGTGTGCCTTGTGAATCATACCTGCAACAACTCTTTCGTGGCTTGGAGTACCTAAACCTCCTGACTGGAAAGGATCATGCAGAACATCACCAAGCAAAGCACCAGCATGTGCACCAGTTGCCTCATAAAATGGTACGTGTTTTTTATCAAAATTATCAACTATAAGTTTAGGATGCTGTCCTTTGGGCGCCATCTTCTTACCTAGATTCATGAATATCAAGAATCCTACAACAAAAAAGATACCTGTAACCATACTTGCAGCATACACTATTGCATTCGCAGTCTCTTGAGGAGAGAACTGATGCGTTCTCCACAGATAGTATGGAATCAATGTTGCAAATAATATTATTAGTATGAATATGAAGTTCTGATTCTTAAACATGGTTGCATTCTGAAGCTTACTTTTAGACACAAGTTCGCGCCCTTTTCCACCTGGTACAGTCCGTATTAGAGGTTGATTCTCATCATTGGCATTGTTAAACGCCAATATGTCAACCAGTTTCTCTTTTGGAAGAAGTTGTGCTAGTGCCAAACCAAGCATGCTTTTTCCAGTTCCAGGTTCACCAATGAGAAGGACGTGTCTTCTTTGCCTTCCAGCCTTTCGAATAACATTTACAGCAGCATCCTGACCAATTACTTGATCAACTATCTTATCAGATACATTAATGTCTTTTGTGGTTTTGAAATCTTTTAGCGATACAGATAAATTGGATTTGACAGTATTTGATGTGATTTTATTAGAGGGGGTTTTAGTGGACTTAGAATTAATCTTAGAATTGGACCTAGATTTAACCTCACTCCTCTTTTTTGCCATTGAAACCATAGAAAGCATCATGGTTTAAAAAGGTTTTGTTGACTAGATTTCAAAAAATATATAAATACATGGTCTCAATGAAGTATTATGCGTGAACTATATTCAAAACCCTACAAGACACAAATGAACTCAAGGAACTTGGTAATAGCTGTTTTAATCATTCTTATCTTTTTGATTTTGGTGTTTGCTTACTCAAAAGTTCTATCAGGAACCTAAGTTCTTTCAAAACCAGCGGAGGTTCTTCGGTGTTTATACAGAAGAATCTAAATAGTATTATATCCACAGCAAATTATGCAAGATAAGACTCTGCTTAGATTTGCTATTGGAGGGTGCATATTTGGAATATTACTCTTATTCGTATTTTCTCAAGCAATTCATCTACCAGATTCCAGTATTTCTGAATTAGAAGAAATGAAACCAGGTGACAAGGTCATAATTAAGGCTGAGGTGATAATGGCATCCAACAGGGGCGGAACAACAATATTAGATCTTGGTCAAGAATGTACAATCAAAGCAGTGGTTTTCGATCAAGTGGATCTTAAATCTGGAAGCATGGTTCGTGTTGGAGGGACTTTACAGGAGTATAAGGGAGAAATGGAAATCATCGTCGACAAGATACAATTTGTGGATAACGATTAGGTAGCCGCCTAAGTAATCGAGAATATTTATATAGTTCTCTACTAATCTTGATTTTGAGGTGTATAACCATGAGACAATCAAACCAATTCAAGACAATCAAGACAACATCAATACTTTTTTCACTGCTATTTTTGTTTGCAGTCATAGTGGGTTGCACAGAACTTCCCCCACAACCACCTGGCCCTCCAGGAATGCCTGATAATGAACAAGGCACATATGAGGAAGTCAAGTTTGAGCCGACCAAGGAGGTTAAACTCAAACAATTCAGTTCTGATGAAGAACTAGCCGCATTTCTCAAACAGAATAGAGAATCTGATTCTGGTTGGGGCTATGGCGGAGGCATAATGAGATCAATGGCAGTTGATGATATGGAAATGATGGCAATGGATGCTGCTATGCCTGAAGCTGCAGGAGAAGGGATGCAAAAGACAGAAAGCTCAGCATCCAATGAATACTCTGAGACCAATGTCCAAGTTGCAGGAGTTGATGAGGCAGACATCATCAAGACTGATGGTAATTATATCTATACAATAACTGATAAGATCCTATATATTATCAAGGCATACCCTGGAGAGGATGCACAGATCGTGTCAAGGATCGAATTTGACAGCAGGCCTACAAGCCTATTTATCTATGGAGATACGCTCTCTGTTTTTGGTAATTTTCAGAATTGGGATTTCTACAACGAAGTGGGTTTTAGTTCCCAGAGAGGTCTTACCTTCTTTGATATCTATGATATCAGCGACAAGTCAGATCCTGAACTTGTCAAGGAATATAAGTTTGAGGGAAATTATTTCAATGCGAGAATGGTTGGCGAGCATGTGTACTTTGTCGTGCAGAGTTCACCTCATTATTCGCCAGGAATCCCTAGGCCAGTGGTTTTTGAGGGCACAACAGAAAAAGCAGTGCCATTAAACGACATCTATTACTACAACATCCCTTACAGAAATCCTCAGTTTGCAACAGTCCATGCAATTGATCTTGATAACTTGGACTATAATAGTGCAACTGTAACTGTTGAAGGAGGCATGAACATGTATATGTCTCATGAGAACATATTCATAACACATTCACAATACATCAATGAGTATGATCTTATGCGCATGGTTACAGCTGAGATGATGGAAGACAGGATAAGTACTGCTGATAAGCGAATAATTGCAAAGATCAAGGCAACAGATGATGATGTCTTATCAAAAGCAGAAAAGGACAATAAGATCTACCAGATCTATGAGTCATACACTAATTATATGAATGATATGCAAAGAGAGGAATTCCAAGACCAAGCAGAAGTCAAACTCAAGAAGATGCTTGAGGACTATGAACACCTGGAATACACTCTAATCCATAAAATACAAGTAGAGAATGGAGATGTGAAAGTCATGCGTACTGGACGAGTTCCAGGAAGTATCCTGAACCAGTTCTCTATGGACGAATATGATAGTGTCTTTCGGATTGCCACAACCATCAACTCAAGATGGTCACGATTCGGAATGGAAAGAAGCGAATCCACCAACAATATCTACACATTAAGTAAGGATATGGATATCTTGGATGAGCTTGAAGAGCTTGCAGAAGGAGAGAGAATCTATTCAACAAGGTTTATTGGTGATAAACTGTACATGGTAACCTTCAGGCAGGTAGATCCATTCTTTGTGATTGACCTTTCAGATCCAAAGCATATCAAGGAGCTTGGACAACTCAAGATACCTGGCTTCTCCAGATACCTACACCCATATGACAAGGATACAATCATAGGTATAGGCCATGACGCAACTGACACAGGAAGGCAGACAGGCCTTAAAATCAGCTTGTTTGATGTGAGTGACTTTAAGAATCCAAAAGAAGTTGCCAAGTTTGTCACAGATGAACGATATTCCCAAAGTGCTGCAGAGTATGAACATAAAGCATTCTTGTTTGACAGAGAAAAAGAATTGCTTGTGATTCCTGCTTACAGCTATGATTGGAATGACAATGATGGTTACAATGGAGCATTTGTGTTCAAGATAACCAAGAGCCAAATCATGCTACGTGGTCTGATTGATCATTCAAATACAGGCAGTTCAAGGTATGGACCTCAAGTTGAAAGAAGCTTATGGATCAATGAGCTATTGTACACCAAGAGTCCAAAGCTGCTTCGGATAAATAGGATTGAGGACTTGGGAAGTGTCAAGAATATCAGCTTGACCACAACAGGAGATATACCTATCTACTGATTTATTGTTTTTTTTATTTTTTTCTTGTTTCTAAATGAACTCCATAAACCATTGACATAATTCCTAATATTCCAGATAATATTGGTAAAATCCAATATTTATTATGTTTCTTTTTTTCTTCCTTATACTGAGATATTTTTTCAAAATCATCTGAAGACTCAATATCCGTTAACCTAGTGGATATTGAATCTGCTCTCTGAACATATTGCTCCATGTATTCAGAATCCAATACATTGTCTAAGCTAAATCGTCTTCCTAACATTAGATACTGTATCTTTTGATCTAAAAATTCATATTCAGATACAATTTGCGGTTTTTCGGGCTGAATATGATCCAAATAAACTGCTAATGGTATACCTAAGCCGTAAAGACCCATACCCCCATATACTAAAATACTTACTAAACCATTGCGAATATTTCTTTTTATTTCTTTCATATGATAAAAGAATCGATGAAAACATTTAAATATGTGTGTGGGGTTCTCCACACCATGAAAGAATCTTTATTAAAAATAGGATTAACGGATACCGAAGCAGAAATATATCTGCAATTAATAAAAAAAGGCAGTCTAACCGCTATTGATATTGCAAAGGAAATAAAAGTTCATAGAAGGACAATATATGATAATCTTAACATATTGGCAAATAAAGGGCTTGTAACATTTCATGTTCAAAATAATGTAAAATATTTCCAAGCAAATTCTCCAGATATATTAAGAAAAAAAGAAGAAGAAAGAATTGTTGAAATTGAAAAAGTATTGCCTAATTTAAATAAATATTATTCCAACCAAATGAAAAATCCTCAGGTAGAAGTATTGAAAGGTATGGATGCCACAAAAACCATTTTGTATGATATGGAAAAATGCAAGACTGAGATATATTGGTTGGGCGGAGGATTTAAGATTTTTGATGCTCTCAATTTCAGCAAAGAAAAATTAATCAAAGACTTATCCAAATTTGATTTGAAAATCATCCAACCTAAGCCTAAACAGAATGTATACAAAAAATATTTCTCAAAATCCAAAATCAAATTCGTTGATCAAAAATATGCTACAGGCGTGGCATTTTTTATTTATGATGATACTGTGATAACTGGAAATATTATTAATGATGATTTCTTTGTGGTAAGAGTAAAGGATTCTTCTTTTGCACAGGCATATAAAAATATATTTGATATTATCTGGACTGCAAATTAATTTTAAAAAAGATGGAAATGCAAAATGGTTTGTGTGATAAATGACTCTATCTGAATTTATACTTTTTTGCATAATCTTTTTAAATCAGAGAGTCTAGAATCTAATTATGTTAGATGGCGCGTTATCATTTGTTAAAGAGATTAATCTTGCTCCAATTATAGGTCTTGGAATAGCTTTAGTCTGTCTTGCCTGGCTTTCCAGAGGAAATATCCAGAATGCAATGGAAAAACACAGAGAGAAAACCAGCAAGAAGGACAAAGACATAACTAGATATGCAGATAAAAACAAGAAGACCAGATTCCGTGACATGCTAAAAGCACTTCATTCCTATAATACACGCCAAGCAAAAAGGCATGCACAAACAGTTGCAAAAGGGGTTGGCGCAGGATTAGGCATATTGCAAGCTAGATTCAAGGAATTAAAGGATGCAAAGAAATCAAAGGATAAGATTTCCATACGAGAAGCAGAATCAGGTATTGCAGGAGCTGAAAGCACCATAAATCTTGAAGAATCAGCCTCTGAAACTGAGGATATGGAAAGATTAACCACAATTCTTGAAGAGAAGAATCTTGATTGTATTGCTGCAATCACAATAATCATTGATTCTATTGAAGAATACGTGGCAATTGCAACAACAGATGATCAGATGCAAGAGCGAGAAGAGGAATTCATCGACCAATTGGTGGCTGCAATTGAGAAAGAGGCCAGCCAGAACGTAATTGATAGCCACATGCATGATATGCTCACAAAATTCTTCCACAATCTAAGGGATCATGTCCGCGCAGAGACTGAAAGTGAGAATGGCAGACAAAAACAGCTCGAGACATTGCTCGCTAACTTGAGAAAGGCACTTGTAGAAATCGGCAAAGTACTTGCCGATGCAAAAAAGGTGGACGGTGTATTCAGGAAACACGAAAGCAAGCTCAAAAAAGATTTCAGGACTAGCTATGAGAAACTGAGGAAAGGTTTACAGGATAAAGAGATTGAATTAAGGGAAGCCAAAGCCATGGGCAGTGACAAGACAGGACGAAAGAACCTAGATACAGAAAGACAGATAGACAGAGATCAATTGAAAGCTGCTCAGAAGGTAGATCAAAGTGTTAGTGAGTCACTAAAATTGATTGAGCGAATGAATGCAGACTCTGATATGACCATTGCTCAAGTTCTGAAATATCAAAAGAAGGCTATGGGATTTGAGACCAAACTCGAGGATGCAACCCAGAGACTGGCTAAAAGAAGAATCCGTCTCCAAAACGCAGCCAAGATGTTTGAATTAGAACCTCCTACTAATCCACATGCCTTTGCCCTTCTTGTGGCAGAGAAGATGAAGCACTATCTTAGTGTGCTTAAGTATCAGAATGCACTTGCAGGGTCATTTAATCAGGCTCTTCGAGGTTTTGTCTCTAATATATATGAGATTGCAAGACTGGCAATGGTTTTCCAAAACTATGAAAGGAGCATTGAAGAGGCTGAAGAAAGTCTGAATCAAGGAATAGTAGTTATGAATAAAGTTCTCGAAACTGTTTGGTCTGATGAATCAAGGGTAGCAGAAGATGTGGATGGTTATTTGACAGAGCTGAATACAATAATCGAGGGCAAAGAAAAAATTGATGATTACATAAAAACAGTCCTAAAAGAGACAACAGCACATATTTCTGGTGCAAACCTTGCATTGGCCAAGCTAGGTGAAGAAGATACAAAAGTTATCAACGTCCTAACTGCAAGTTCTGCAAGATTGGGACAACTAGTAGCGGTTGGTGTACAAAGGAAAGCTGCTACCAGTAATATGACCATGGGAGAGATCAACGCATTTACCAAGAAGATGGAGAAAGCCAATAAAGATACAGCCAAGGAGATGAAGAATGTAAGGAAGGACACAGGATTTAAGATGGCAGGAAAGAAG
>JAHJEM010000065.1 GCA_018825425.1 Nanobdellota archaeon
GCGGCAGAGGTTGCAGTGATGATACTTAGGATTTATGATGTTATATCATCGGGCAGCTCAGGAGGAACACCTCCAGGGATGCCGCCTGGTGGAATGCCAATGGGGATGTAGCACTAATTTTTTAAAGCCTTTTTTCTTTCGTTTAGGATTATGAAGCTTATCGACCTTAAAGAGAAGATTCCAAAGAAAGTATTTGCAGTTCTAAGAAATAGAGGTTTTAAGGAGCTTAGGCCTGCACAAGTGAAGAGTATCAATGAGGGACTCTTTGAGGATAAGAACTTGCTTATCTGCACACCGACCGCTTCAGGTAAGACTCTGGTAGCTGAGCTGGCCATTTTGAACGCTGTCTTCCATGATAAGGGAAAGGCAGTCTACGTCGTCCCTCTAAGAGCTCTTGCAAATGAGAAATTCAAGGATTTCAAGAAGTTGTACGGAGAATATTTCAGGGTTGCTATCAGCTCCGGCGATATTGACAGCGCTGATTCTTATCTGGATAGGTATGATCTGATTATCACTACAAGTGAAAAACTGGATTCTTTGATTAGGCACAAGGCGCATTGGATTTCCCATGTCAAAGTCCTGATTCTTGACGAGGTCCATCTCCTGAATGATGCTTCGAGGGGGCCTACTTTGGAGATTATCACCACTATCATCAGAAAACTGCTTCCAAAATTGCAGATTATTGCTCTTTCAGCTACGATTGGTAATCCTGAGGAGCTGTCCAGCTGGCTTGAGGCTGTTGCAATCATCGATTCATGGCGTCCAGTCCGTCTGGATAAAGGTGTGTATTTGAATGGGAAAATAGAATTTCAATGACTTTTGTCTCTACTTCAGAATAGAAAAATTTATATAGTTATTCTCCTATCTTTTTAGAATAGGTGTGAGGGTGTAAAATATGCTAAAAAAATTCAATTTTCTAATATTCGTATTGGTAATCATAGCACTAACCTTGACAGGTTGCAACAACAACCAAGCAGGTGAAGTAATTACAGGAGAAGTGATTGAGATAGGTCCTGACGACGTGATAATCGAGATCGAAGATGTTGAAGAACCTGCAATGCCAGAAGGTGACGGCTACCCAGAAAACATGATTCGAATCAAGAAGACAGAAGGAGATCTGATATCACTTAAACCAGACGCATTCGATCCAGACGGAGATCTAGTATACTATGCATTCTCAGAACCATTCGATGATGACGGAGAATGGCAAACAGCCGAAGGAGACAGAGGAGAATATCCGGTAACAATCACAGCAAGCGACGGTAGACTATCAACTTCAGAAACCGTGCTCGTAATTGTCGGTGCGATGAACAAACCACCGGTTGTGGAGTGCCCTGAAACCATCACATTAATGGAGACAGAGTTATTATCAATAGACTGCAACATATACGATCCTGAAGGAAAGAATATAACAATTGACTATGCTGGCTGGATAAATACAAGGCAATACCAGACAACAACCGAAGATGAAGGAGAGCATACAGTATTCGTAACGTCAGAGGACGGTGAGCAGATAACAACAAAAACCATTACCATAATCATCGAAAACCTGAATCTTCCTCCAGAGGTTGAAGATATTGAAGATATAATAGTGGAAGAAAACCAGGAAGCAATTGTGGTAGTTGATGCTTATGACCCTGAAGGAGAGATAATCACGTTCGAGTATGGAGAACCACTGGATGAAACAGGTTCATGGACTACTGAGATTGGAGATTCAGGAGAATATGATTCATTCGTAATTGTAAGCGATGGTAAGAACTCGGTGACGAAAGAATTCAAGATAATCGTTGAACAGATGAACACAGCACCCACACTTGATTATATCGAACCAATCCAAGTTGAAGAAGGAGAAGTAATAATACTCCCAATAAGCGCGTATGATAGGGAAGGAAACGCCCTTACAGTCGTAATTGAAGGATGGTTCGATACATTTTCATACAACACAACGTATGAAGATTCAGGAAACCATACAGTGACTGTGACGATCGATGATGGAAAACTAACGACATCCCAGGATGTTGAAATCGAGGTTCTGGACGTAAACAGAGCTCCGATCTTCAAGATACTAGTATGATAGGGGGGAAAATAAAATGAAATGGACAATACCAATACTTATTGCATTAATGTTTATCGCCACAGGATGCACCATTGTTCAAGAAAACAACGATGATGGACAGGTAATAACCGGCAGCTTTGTCGTGACTGAAGGAGCAAAGGTCTTTGAGATGAAGATTGACGAAAACTCTATCGAACCAAGAACGCTAACCGTAAATGAAGGAGACAATGTGAAGATCCGATTCTTGAATGATAAGGTACACACCTTCATGATACAGGATATGGGTATAGTTGAAAATGTTGAGACGAA
>JAHJEM010000066.1 GCA_018825425.1 Nanobdellota archaeon
ATGTAAATATATTTTTGCATTAAGGTATAATTCTGGAAGTAGTGACAATAAGTTCCTACGAAATGGCAAGAATTTTGATAATATAATTTACTTTGAAAATAAGGGTAATTATGGAAAAAGATATCAAGTGGGTCAATTTGAACAAGAGCTGATCAAATCTTCTGAATTAAAAAGTAAATGGGAGTCATTAGTTAGTTTTATAAGAATAACAATGGAACCTGAATTTGATTCTTTCTTAAAGTAACGGTTGCAAAAAATAGCTCTTTGGAACTTTTTTGCTTTAAGTAAACCAGTTTTGCAGACTATTCCCTATTCCTAATAGATGATTCTCGAAGATTATTAACTTCTTATATACAAACTCCGACACCAGTTTAATAAGAATGAAAACCATTATGTCACAGAGACGTGGTGTCTTGGACACTTGAAAATATCCTTTACTCTACGACTCTGTTTATAAACTCAAGGAGCCTATAACATCATAATTCGAGCATATCAGCCAATATAGAGGTAAAGAATGAATATTGATCCCCATAACCATGAACAAGCATATAAAAACTGGAAAGCAGGAGGGGCAAAACTGGATGGAATTCAAACAGAAAATGCCGTTCTGCTCAGACAGTATCTCAATGATATGGAGATAGGTGCAAATGTATCGCCTGTTACAAAGAAAGGTTCCAGATCTTATGGTAGATTACGAAATCTTAAGAGCAAATTGCTGAGCTTGACTTTGGTGTTTGAAAAGGAACTCCATATTTTAAGTTTGCAAGAATTAGACAACAAAGAATTGGAAATCCTTGGACTTTTTAAGCGTATGCGTGATGGTGAAATACTCTCAAGAAAGAATAAAGGCAAGCCTCTAAAAGCTGTGGGAACTTATGTCAAGACATTCAAGGCATTTTGGCATTGGTATCAAAGATATCAAAGAAAAAATGGTGTAGATCTGAAGGATATTACTACTGATCTTGATGGCAGAGATGCAAAACCCTCATTCAATTATTTTACAATTGAGGACGTGAAAAAACTCTGTAATGAAGCAAAATATGAATACAAAGTGTTAATGATGTTTCTCTTCGATACAGGCATCAGGGCACCAACAGAGCTCATGAATGTCAAACTTAGTGACTTAGAATGGAATCTAAAAACTGAGCATTACACTTTAAACATTAGAGAAGAGACAAGTAAAACCTTTGGTAGGAAAATCAAATTGCTACTTTGCTCAGACATTCTGAAAGAATACATACAAAAGAACAAATTGAAGAATCAAGATTATCTGTTCACTAAGAAACACCATATAGTAAATCAGTATCTAAAGAACTTAGGATATCGAGTTCTCAATGTTGGCAAAATCGCTGAGAAACAACGTGGGAACAGAACAGAAGTGTTGGTTTCTGAAGGAATAACTATGTATGATTTCAGACATGGTAGTGCTTGTTACTGGCTACCAAGGTACAAATCAGAAAGTGCTCTTAAATACAGATTTGGCTGGAAGAAGAGCGACATGATTCATTATTATACAGAGCTCTTGGGTATGAAAGATACTATTGAAGAAGATGATCTATATGTTGATATTAGCAAGACGGAGCTTGAAAAGCAAATAATGGAAAAAGGAAAACAGATGGAGATTATGCAAGAACAGCTCCAAGAACAAGACAAACAACTGAAAGATCAAGATACAAAAATGCAGGAAATTCTGAATGTGGTGAAGGCCTTGCACTTAGAGAGGCAAGTGGAGCAACAAGTAGTTATACAAACTCCGACATAACAATTTCTATAATTAGAGCCTCCATTAGGATATGAACATTGATTCAATTGCTATTTTGGAAAAGGCTCGTCTCCTTAGAAAATATGGTTGCTCTACAATAGAGGAAGTCATCTTGCATTTAGAATGCATTCTACAACCAATAAATGCAGTAAAATAGACCCCTTCGGATCACGCAACCCCAATAAGCCCGGGCGGGGCTATGTACCTTTTTGTGATCCGAGAGGACCTCAAAATTTTATTCGGCCGTATAAGCGCATTTCTAGCGTTTTTATTACATCTGCTATAGTCTGGCAATCATACTCTTTTAGAAGTCGTTCCTTTTCTTTTAGTAAAAATTCTTCATCCAGGAATTTCATTTGGTATCACCAAAAGCATTAATAGTTTTGATGATACTTTATTGTATGTCGGATTTTGTATTACTGAACTACAACAATCTCCCTGTTTTTTAGTTGAGTTTCTAGCTGCATTGCTTTCATAATATCCATCATGGCCTCCATCTTCTTGTCCTGAGCCTGAAGCTGTTCTTGCAGTAGAGTAATCTCGTTTCCTTTGTTAGCAATATCTCTTTCCAGTTGGGTCTTGCTTACATCCACATATAGATCTTCATCGCTGATGGTGTCCTTCATTCCTAAGAGTTCTGTGTAGTAATGGATCATCTCGCTTTTCTTCCAGCCAAAGCGATATTTTAGGGCAGATTCTGATTTGTATCTTGGTAACCAGTAACAAGCAGATGAGTGCCTGAAGTCATACATAGTTAATCCATTTTTTGAACACATGTAGAATCGTCCGTCTGTTCCTCGTTTCTTTTGGAATTCTCCCATGCCAAGAATTTTGTTTCCAAGTACTTTCAAGTATTGATTAACACGACACGGGACTGTTGTAAATATGAATTTATCTGGTTTGATCTTCTTGTTTTTAATGTAATCTTTGAGTATGTCTGAACAGAGTAATAATTTAATTCTTCTGCCGAATGTCTTGCTTGTCTCCTCTCTTATCGTCAGGGTGAAATGTTTCTTTTCCTTATTCCATTCGAGGTCAGAGACTTTGACATTCATGAGTTCTGTTGGAGCTCTTATCCCTGTATCAAAGAGAAACATCATGAGAACTCTATAATCATATTTTGCTTCATAGCATAATTTGTTGAGTTGCTCTATTGTGAAGTAATTGAAGTGAGGTTTGGCATCTCGTGCATCCAGGTCTTGGGTTATGTCCCTCACATCAATGCTTTCTTTTCTTTTGACTCTCTGGTACCAATGCCATAATGCTTTAAATGCCTTGATAAGTGTACCTACTCCTGTGAATGAATCTCCTGTTTTCTTACGAGTCTTAACTTTACCATCCCTAATTTTCTTCACTAATTGTAAGAATTCTCTTTCCTTATTCTCCAATTCAGGAATGTATTCAATTCCTAGTTCATTTTCTATAATCAAAGCCCATGAGTGTACTTTTGATTTGAGATTTCTGAGTCTAATGTATGATCTTGGCCCTTTCTTAGAAACAGGAGAAACATTAGCACCAATTTCCATATCATCAAGATACTGAAGGAGAAGCTCTCTGTTTTTCTCAGATATTCCCTTGAATAGGGCTCCCTTCTCATATCTCCAGGATTTGTAATTTTCCTCGCTTTTGTGTGGGTCAAATTTGGTCATTGTTAAAACCTCTGAAATACTCTAATTCTCATGTTACAGACGTGCTATTCATTTATAAACAGAGTCGTAGAGCAATGGATATTTTCGAGTGTCCAAGACACCACGTCTCTGTGACATAGAAGTTTTCATTCTTAATATACTGGTGTCGGAGTTTGTATATCGTGTTGCGCCTTTAATAACCCTTAAATATAGTTCTTTATTCCCCAATTAACATGAATATTTCCACAACCCTTTTTTATATGTCTCTTATTGGGACTGGTGTTACTTCAAGTAAGCCCATTACTGAACCTGTTCCCTTAGTTGAAAGCATTGATCATAGAATTTTAGGACAATTTCTCTCACGTGAGGAACTAAAGAAAGATGTCGAACCATCTATAGAAACAGCGAATTTAGCTAGAAAAACAAGAGCAATGGCTGCCTTAAGTGAACATTTGGATTATATGATTCATCATTGGTTGGATGATAATTCTTTGGGGACCGCATATGGGATGAAGAATAGTTTAGAAGATAGTCTTGACTGGTCTGAGCATAATTGGGAAACTCAAAAGGCACGCTACTCTTTTATTGAAGACAAATTTAAAAACCGTGATAGGTGGGCATCATATGATAGAGAAAAATTCACTTCATCTACAATTTTTTTCGATATTTTATCAGATGCTGACAGTTCAGGAGTCCTTAGTGAGGTTACAAAAGTCATAGGCTATGTAAGTTTAGCTTCTCACGATAGCAATGTATTCTTTGCAAAAGTTGAGGGAAGAATTGCAGATGGAACCTTAACTCCTGTTAGAGCCATAGAAGAAGGGGGGTTTTATGGAAGAGCGTATAAACATCTAACCGAAGCACAGCAAAACTTGGATTCCCTTCCAAAACACTTAGTAGATGATCTGCTAACATGGCTAGGTGAATGGGTACACCCATTAGTTGATAATTCAAGCTCAAGCTATTTCTCAATCACTGCTGCAAAGGATAGTGTTCCTCTATCACTCACTGACGATGAAGGCAAGCTTCGAATTGGTAATCACTGGTACGATTATAGAGAAGGTGCACTAGTTGTACAGCTTCCTCCCGCTCCAGTGGAAACCCCAAAAGAATTCTATAGAAAAGTTGGACAGGAAGTATTAGAACGATATAGATTGAATGTACAAAGATAAAACATTTTCGTGTTACCGCAGATGTTACCGCACAAGGTCACTAATTAGGACACTCTTTTGTTCCCCAAGTCTACTTATCAGATGGCAACCCTTTCTTTGATATGGAAAAGTCAAAGATGCTCATCATCAGGATAACGCCAAAGCAAAATGAACTCTTGCTAGAAAAAGCAAGAAGTGCTGGCTTCCTGAAAAAATCAGAATACATACGCTCAGTCCTATTCAGATCAATTCCTCTCGAGGAGAAAATCAATCAGATACACAATAAGGTATGTAAAAATGGATGAAGGATTCGAAATGCTAAGAGGAGAAAGAAGGAGTTTCTTCTGCCCAAATAAGTTGTGGAAAGAATTGCTTAGTCAAACCGATGACTGCATCTCAGTATCTACTTATATTAAGCAGGCAATAGTAGAGAAGATGATAAGGGAAGAGCCTGAGAAGGAAGAATATTTCCGAACCTTGCTTTTTGTCACCACTATAGAATAAATATTTTGGTAATCTTTATAAATAAGATATTTTTCATTACTCCTTATGCAAGGAAAAAGCCAAACATTAAAGTATATCAAAGAATCTCTCCCACATATACCAATCCCAGATTTCGTTCCGGTTCCTGTTGATATAAAATGGGGACTAGTAAGAGATTTTCTTGGAGTAAAAAAGAGAAAGCTTGCTAAGGAATTAGGTTTTCCTTTAATTGTAAGATCGAATGCCAAACAAGAGGATGGACTTGGCCATAGTTACGCAGGTGTCTTTAATTCCAAAATTGTTAGAGATGCATCAGGACTAGAACGAGCTGTATACTTGTGTAGGGAGACATACTCTTCAGAGGATGCGAGCGTGTATGCTTCAAGGAGAGGTATTAAACCACCGCAAGGACCGATCGATATCATGTTTCAAAGGTATTCTGACCCTGTATTGAATTGCGTAATAACGAGACATCCTAATCGTGATGATCTCTTTTTTGTTGATTTAGAAACTAATATCCATTCAGCTTTCCCAAATCGTTTTGGCTTTATGATTCACGAGGGAATGTCACCAGATGTACCAATTAATGTTTTTATGAATCAGTTTCCGGATAACAAACTCGCCTTTTATTTGTTCATGGAAGAAAACTATCAAGAACAATTGTCTATGGCACTTGAACATTACAAAGAAGTTGAAAGATTGGAAGGATTCAGTGCTGATATTGTTTACCAGATGGAATGTGCTCTTTTTCCTTACACATTTGTTCAGTGGAGATCATTAAGAAAAAAGGAAAAAGCTGATTTTAGAATAGATGACGTGGCTCCAGAAGTGGACGATGAATTAATTCTTAGAGCTCCAACTGTTTTTGGCATTACACCCAGTGAAGGTCTGGATGTTTTACATTTTGCAAACCATTCATATGGGATGTACCCAAGAGGACAAGGTACTGCCCCTTGGGAATCTGAAGTAGATATGATATGGGAATTAGGAAAACCAATTATGGAGAATGGGATTCCTGTTGCCTTCTCTTTTTATGAAATTGGGAGATATGCCTCTGCGTTAGATAAGCGAAGTGAAGTACTACCCGCAGTATCACTATTTCATTATGGGTTGACTTTGCATGATCCTGAACAAAGACCAGTCACAACATATCCTTGGCAAGTTCATGATACATTCAGACTTCTTGAAAGGGAGGCAACTGTTGCGTTTTTGAGTCAAGCTCCTATGGTTGACCATTTTCAGAAAATGCTTAGATATTGGAGTGATGGCATTGAAGGGAGAGTCCAAATTTTAAAATAGTCTTTGTTTAATCTCCTTAGCTCTTTTCCTAATCGTAACCTCAATCACTCCTACTGCATTGGCTATGTCTCTCTGAGTCCTTTTATCCTCATTCCGTTGCGAGGCCAGGTATAGTGCAGCTGCTACTATTGTCTCTGGTTTTCTTCCTTGTGTTACTTTTGTCCCCTTGATCTTATCCAGGATATCATTTGTTACTTTGATTGTGTCTGGCCTTAATTTTAAGCGGGTTGCGAATCTTTGCACAAGGTCGGCTGGATCAACATGGTTGATTTTCAATCCAAGTTCGGTTTTGATTAGTTTGCAGGCTCGCAACAGCTGAGTCTTTGATGTTCCTGTATACGCTGTAACTTCAAGTGCTGTCTTTGGTAGATCATGTATGTTGCAGGCAGCATACACACTAGCTAAAGCTATAGCCTGATTGTTTCTTCCCACAGCAAGGTCTGCTTGCATGGCCTGCTTGTAGATAATCTTTGCTTCTTTGGAAACAAATTCAGGCATGCGTAACCTGCTAGCTGCCATGTCTATCTTTCTCATACCTGATTTGATATTTTTTTCCCTAGTTGATAAGAGCCAGGTGGCTTTGTAGATTTTTCCATCAACCTGTTTGCTTCCAGCAGTACTGATGTATGAACTTTGGGCATGCTTCTTCACAGGTTCTGAGATGAATCCTTGCTGTAATGGAGCATCTTCTAGTACGAGTCCGCACTCTGGGCAGATGATTTCAGTTCCAACTTGCTTGAGTTTCATGTTTCCGCATTCTGGACATTTATTCGTCTTCATCACCCCCAACAAAGTATAGCAGTACTGGGAGTACATTCTCTTCTGATAATTCCTTGACTCTTCTTAATAATCTGTTTTCGCTCAAGCAGAGTTCCATTATGTAACCAACATTCACATTACCTTGTTCGAAGAGGTCTCGTATAGGTTTCTTTACATCAATCCTACGCCTTCTATCATTATAGAAGACTTTTCCCCGAACACTGATAACTTTATCAGCGGTTTGAATAGGTTTGGTTTTTAGTAGCATAAGGACCAACTCCATGCGAGTATTATATTAAGGAAATAAAAAGTTTGTATGGTAAAGCTATAACATTTATCTGTTAGCGTTATCCTTTTCGACCCTTGCGGGTTTATCAAAAAGTCCCATAGAGTTGTGACTAACTTTAAGATACCAGAATTTTGTTTTTTGAATTTTGCTGTTAGTCATTTTAGTCCTCTAGAATAGTGAAAGTCGGCATCGTATATAAAGGTGTACGTTTACAGGCCGTAAGAATTCCGAATTCAAGGAGAAGTTATTCACCGTCGTGTCAGGCCAATATCCAGGCCTAATCTGCCCAGATTCCGCCTTGTTAGGCGTTGTCCAGGCCTGAATTCAGCCCGTTATTATGTCTTCTTCTGTATGGGAAAGCAGGCCTGGATTAGTCGTGGTATGTCTGATCTGATGAGTATTGGGATGTTAGTGGTGATTCTTTTGTAGGAGCGTTTGTATTCTGGATTTGTGAGTACAATGACAAGTCCTTTTTTGTATTGTCTCTTGGCTTCAACAAACTTGGTCTCGAGTCTTTTTTTGTGTTTTCTGAAGCTCTTGCCTGTCTCAATCTCTAGGGCGATGGTCTGTCCCTTCTTGTTCTTGAAAAGTATGTCTGGCTTCCCAACAATTGCGATTTCGATGTGCTTTGTGTATTTCTCTAACTCTTGCTTGATGTTGTGAACCAGGAATGTATGGTCAAGGCTTTCCAGATCATTTTTTTTTATCCAAAACTCTTCTTGTTTCTTCTTTCCTACTGGAACAAAGTATGCCGCTTGATAGCCCTTGTTTGTAAGATAGTTTTTCTGTTCAAGGTCAAGCTCTTTCCCATTGTATAACCCTTTGTTTGTGTCAAGGTCAATGGTGATATCTTCTCTCTCATCTTCAACTTTCTTTTCTTCAATCATTATTTCATTTGGATTAGTTGTGATGAGCTTGTGTTCTTTCTTTGATGCAACCACTTCCAATTCTTGATGTTCATTATCCAAGATGAGTATTCCCTTTCCCTGTGTTGCAGTCAACAAATATTCTTTTTCCATGCCTGATAGGTTGAAAGTTCTCACCACTGAATCAATTACTGATGGCTTCTGTCGTAGAAGAAATGAGTAGGAACTATTTGCTAGGACTGCATGGCCTGCTTTGCTGTTCACCAAGTCAGCAACATCCTGAGTAATAAGTAAAAGTCCCATGTTAAACTTTCGACAGGTCTTGACAATCTCAAATATATAACCCGCTTCCTCTGCTTTACCTAAAAGACTCCAAGCCTCATCAACTACTAAGAGTTTTCTTTCCTTGTCTTCCCTCATCTTCATATACACATAATCAAGGATGAGAAACATAACTACTGGTTTGACTTGCTTTGGCATGTCCCCAATATTGAAACAGACAAAGTTATTCTTAAAATTAATATGGCTCTGCCGATTCATAAAGCCAAACACCCCTTCAGTGTACATGTATAATCTATTGATGAGGGCTCGATAAGTTATTTTTTCCATCTGACTGGCCTGCTTATCCATAGCTATCAGGGTCTTGTAAAGGTCTCCAAGCACTGGAGGCTTTTTGTTCTTGTAGCTGTCTGCATGAATTCCTTTTTTGGCATAAGTCTTGCTGATGGCCTTGTCAAGGATGCTTTTTTGGATTTCTGTGAGTTCTCCAAACATTATGGTGAAGACATCCATCAGGCTCAATCGTTTTTCAACATAATCGTGCCCCATCAGGTCGAGAGGGTTGATGATGGTCTTGGAATGCCTGGAGATCGTTATGAGTTCTCCTTTGCAGTGCTTGACCAGGCCAGTATATTCATTCTGAGGGTCAATGACCATGACTTTTGTGTTGTTAAGAAGCTGCCTGCTAATCAGAAGCTTGGTAAAATAACTCTTTCCAGAGCCTGAAGTTGCTAAAATTACCCCATTGGCGTTACTAAGCCCAAATATGTCTTTTATAAAAGGGACTCTGTTTTTGTTCAGGCCAAGCATGACTCCATCTGGCTCGACAGTGAGGAATGGACTGGTGAACGGGAAGAAGGCACTGAGGGCTTTTGTGGTAATATTTCTTTTAATCCCTAATTCATCCCTTGCCACTGGAATCATTGATTTGTAGGCCTGTATTTGGCGGAAAATAGGGGTTCTGGGCACCATCATGATGCTATGCAGTTCTGACTCGACCTTTTTGGTCAGGTGATCCAGTTCTTCCTTGGTTTTCCCCTTACAATTGATATACAAACTCACGTTAAAGAGCTTCTCTACCCCTTTTTGCATCTCTTCCAGGACCTTTCTGGTGTCTTTGTACTTGATTTCCAGGCTTGGATTGATGCTCTTCTTGAGCTCTTCAGCAAAGAGGTCAGCCCTCTGCTTTTGGATCTCTTTATTGAGCATGACCATCATGGTCTCAAGAGTGTAAGGTTCTACATGAATGCTGATGTCAAAGTCATCATTACTGCTGATTATCTTGTCAAGAAATCCTGATTCTACACTTCGAGGATAGCCAACTGCACTTATGATCCTGCATTGTTTTTCATTTATTTGCAGACTGTCAGCGTTGTCCTTAATATAATTCGGTCCGATAAGGAATAGCAGGTTGTCTTTTATCTGTCCTTCAACCTTTCTCTTATCACATAGATCATTGAAGAAAAGGTGAAGGTTATTGAGAATCTGCTTGTCGTTAATCCTTTCTGTTTGTAGTCCGATACTTTCTAGTCTTTCTTTGCAGACTTTTGTCTGAATATCAAGATCAGCCCTCTTTGGAATGATGAGATAGAATAATCTATTCTTCATTTCATTCTCACTGATGACCTTGCTTATGAATCCTGAAAAATCATTGAAGAGCTCTTTATCATTGACTCTCTTTTTCATTCTGGCGAGATATTTATCTATGTTGAGGTTATGCGTTGTAACAACGAACTGCACTGGAAAATCCAAGCTGTTCAAGAATTTTTGAAATCCATAAATTATTGTTTCTTGTTCTGCTTTTGTTTTTATGCTGAAATTGATAGGTTTGACTCTTAGAACAGACACTTCATTGTTTGAATAAATCACGTCATCCTCAACCTTCTTTATGCCGATTAATTGCTTGAGTTTCTGGCTAGGCATACTTGCACTCCTGAACTTCAAGAAAATAGATATATCCTTGATCCACTTTGACAGGTTAAAGAAGAGAAACAATATGCCAAGCACAGCTGGAATCAGGGCAAGAGTGAATCTTACTGTGTAGCTTCCGTTACCAGTTAGGATGACTAGAACAAGAGTTCCAAACAACGCAGCCCAACCTAACTGAGAGAAGGTAAGACCAAAAATGATCTTTTCCTTATGCTGTAATTGTTGTGGGATTTCATAGGCCATTTTTATGCGAACATAGCGATGTATTTCGCTGCTTGTGCTAGCTTGTCTGCTCCGTCACCTGCGCTTGATTTTGAGATGACATGTTTGGTTAATAGGATAAACATCCAGATGATAATCAGGAAGCAGTTTATCATGACGAGAATCTTGATGTTCTCGAAGATTTCGATTTCTAGTAAGAGGCTGCTTGCGAGGATGACTATGCTGGCTAGAAATGTTATGAAGATGTTTAGTCCGAGCAGGTTAAGAATGAATTTTCCATAGCTTTTTAGTGGAGGTATGAAGTAGCAGAATATTCCTATTGGTATGAATATCACTCCGAATGCCACAACCATGTATCTGATGCCTAAAAAGAGTAATGTGATTAATAGCACAAAGACATAGGATGATAAGAATAGGAATTCCAGTCCGACGTTTGTCATATTATCTATTGTTAAGAGGAAGAATTGCTCATCAACTAGAGTGAGAACTGCGCTTGTCATCACACTTCCTAATTCTACGATTAATCCGTAGAGATAG
>JAHJEM010000067.1 GCA_018825425.1 Nanobdellota archaeon
AAAATAAAAGAAAAATAAAAAAAATACTAAATCTATTTTGCTGGTGCCACATTTGTCAATTCTACTTTGATTCCACCAATCCATTTGGCAACCAGGTTATAGACAAATGCGAATATTGCGCCTCCTATAAAACCTGCAATTCCGTAGCTGATTGGTAGGATGATTATCATCAATACGCCCACTCCTGCCATCATGCCCGCACCTGGGCCCATACCTTGGGCACCGAGTGATGCCAACATGGTTCCAAAGATTGCATAGAATATACCAAATAGCAATCCAACTATAGCTCCTATTACTGCCTGAATTAAGGCTGTACTGAGAACATCAAATTTCTTTAATTCTTGCATTTTACCACCCCATTTACTGTATTTGATAGAGCCAGTTATAAAAAGCTTTTGTTTTTCAAGAATTCGTCGTAACTTCCCTCAATTCGTATACGAAGACCTGTAGGTGAGAAATGTGTGCGGGAACAAGGGATTTTTTTACTCTTTAAGGCCTTGAATATGGTATCAAACGAGGGGATGTCATTTATTTTCTGCCTCTTGCATAATGTATGGATGTCAAGGAAACCCACTGCATTGAGTTTTGCTTCTTCATGGAGCAGTTTTAGAAATGTCTCCATCTTTTCATCTTCTTCCAATTTGAACATCTTAGCAATTACAGTTGGATCTCCTAGATTACCTAACCACAATGGTCCTGCAACCTGTCCAAAGTACTCAAATTGATCATGCAATTTCATGACTTCATCAACTCTTGCTTTTCCTTTGTCACATCTGAAAAATATTCGCATATAATGCTCCTTAGAATACGAAAATACGGGAATGAGTGCCTTTTCATATTGAGCGCCAATTAACTGGACCTTCCTGATCAATATGCGCAGGCCAACTTCATGCATAATCTCATTGTGCATAGGAATTGCCCAATACTTGCGCTTGCAAGCACCAATATATGTTCCACATAAGGCACTAGTGTCTGTTGCTGTGACAGCCAGAATTCCGTCCCGTGCCAACCTCATGCAAGCACTATCAAGGAACGGATTTGGAGTGCCAAATGGGTCAATATCAATATAATCAAATCCGGGTGTGCAGAGCATAAATAGGTTTGCTTCAGTATTACTGAGCACGATTTGTTTATTATATGGCTTGAAAATGGTTAGCATCTCTTTGTTGAGCTCGACCTTCTGTCTAGATTTTAGGAAATGGGTGTATGCAGTCTTTTGCTTTTTGATTGCATTGAGTTTTAGGTTGTCAGATACTAGCTTAATAAAACCAGGATTGTTATCATTCATGAAAATATAACTTATCTGTTCTGGAATCTCTTTTAAGAAACGGATTCCCCTGATACCTGTCCCTGTCAATGGAAGACCTATCTTTAGATTCTTCTTGCCAATTGCTTTTAGCAATAGAACACTCATATCTCTATTGAATTTCATGACTGGATTGTAGAATACAGGTAGTTTCTTTGATATCTTTTTCTCCTCAGGGACAAGTAACCTTGCACTTCCTTCTTTTATCTCTTGCATATAGGTCTAGAGCAATCTATTGTTTAAAAGATTTGTGAAAACAAAAAGGGAAAAAGAAAAAAATAAAAGAAAATTAAAGTGATGCTGTTTTATTGTGCTACAGTGGTTTCCACTTCACAATTCCCAGTAACCCAGTCAGCGTCAAAATCCTCAATCTCAAATCTTTTGCCGTCAACCACATAGTATTCGGTGGTCATATCTCCACCAGGACTTGGTGGCATCTGATTGTCGATTTTCTCATCAGGACAGAACTGGAGTTTTCCTATACAGTGTTTTCCATGAACTGGAGTTGTGGTCTTTGTGTCTTCTGTAGGAACTGCGCATTCTGTAGCCCACATGTACGTGCAGGTTTCATCTGTTGAATCGCATGTTGCACAGCATGTTCTTGGTTCATCAGCGCAGAATACATCTTTGACAATTCGCATATTGCCTCCAACCATACCATCTTCAATCATACAATCTTCCTCTGCAGTCATCTCATAAGACCAGCAACATTCGACCATCATTGCGCCATTGCCATAGCTCTCACAGCATTCAAGTGTTTCTACCAATTCATCTGTTGTGTCTGGGGATGGCAAATCATCATCTAAATCATCGGCCATATCGTCGTCCATGTTATCATCAGTGTCATCAGCCATATCATCACTCATATCGCCATCTGCATCGCTAGGTTCATCTGTTCCGTCTTCAGGAAGCACAGGTATATCCTCATCATCAGGCATACCTTGAGTCCCATCATCAACAGAGTCCTCGTCAGACATTCCATCATCAGTTGTTCCATCATCCATATTATCAGGAACATCTGTAGTGCAACCAACTAAAAACAATCCTATTACTATCAATACTATTATTGCGGTTTTCATGGGTTATAGCTATGTGACATAATATTTAAAGGTTTCGAGGGAAGTTATCAAAAACCTTTAAAAACAACTCACCTTTTACTAACTTTATGTCAAATATAAGAAGTCCAATAGTGTCTGTACTGGGTCACGTAGACCATGGGAAGTCAAGTATCCTTGACTCAATCAGAGGGAGCAATATCCTGGCCACAGAAGCAGGCGCGATTACCCAAGCTATTGGTGCAAGTATAATCCCTTTGGATATAGTCAAGAAGAAGTGTGGTCATCTGCTTGAGACCTTAGGTATGAAATTTACCATACCTGGCCTGTTATTCATAGATACACCTGGGCACGCAGCCTTTACCTCCTTGAGAAAGCGAGGTGGAAGCCTTGCTGACATTGCCATAGTCGTGATTGATATAAATGAAGGATTCAAGCCTCAGACTGTTGAGGCAATTGAAATTTTGCGTGCATGTAAGACACCTTTTATAATTGCCGCAAATAAGATAGATCTTCTTCCTGGATATCGAAAAAAGGATGACCAATTTCTAAAGGACCTTAGTCAACAGGATCCAAAAGTTCAAGCACTCATGGACACACGTATTTACGAGCTTCTTGGAAAACTGCATGAACAGTTCAGTCTTGAATGTGACCGTTTTGACAGGGTTGATTTCACTAAACAGATTGCAGTTGTGCCAGTGAGTGCAAAACAGAATGTTGGTATTCCTGAGCTTCTAATGGTGCTAACAGGAATGGCCCAGAAATTCCTGGAAAAGAACCTTGATATAGATGTAGACGGTTTTGCATCAGGAACAGTCCTTGAAGTAAAGGAAGTAAAGGGCATGGGTACAACACTGGACCTGATAATATTTGATGGAACTCTAAAAGTCAATGACATAATAGTTATTGGTGGTGTGGAAGAACCTGTGGTGTCTAAGGTAAGAGCACTTCTGATGCCTGCTCCTTTGAGTGAGATGAGAGATAAGAAAGCCAAGTACAAACAATGTAAAGAAGTGGTTGCGGCGTGTGGTGTAAAGGTCAGTGCTCCTGACATAAAAGAAGCAGTTGCAGGTATGCCCCTAAAATCTACATCTAAGGAAAACCTAGAACAGGTAAAAAACCAGATAAGAAAAGAGGTTGAAGAGGTCATGATTGAGACAGATAAGGATGGTATTGTAATTAAGGGTGATACACTTGGCAGTCTTGAGGCCATGATCAAGCTTCTGCGTGAAAAAGGAGTGAAAATACGACGCGCAACAGTTGGTGAAATAACCAAAAAAGACATTTCAGATGCAGAATCTGCCTTTGAAAAGGATCCTCTTCAATCGGTCATCCTGGGTTTTAATATACCTGAAGTAAAATCTACTGAGAGGGTCAAAATCATAATCAGTGATATCATATACAAAATGCTTGAAGATTATATAAAATGGGTTGAGGACGAGAAAAAAGTGCTTGAAGCAAAGGAACTGGACAACTTGGTTCGTCCTGGAAAATTAGAGGTCCTAAAGAATTGTACATTTAGGCAGAGCAATCCATGTATCATGGGAGTTGAGATACTTGCAGGCGTATTCAAACCAAACACACCTCTTATGAAGCATGGAAAACATATAGGTCATGCAAAGAGCATGCAATGTGACAATGAGAGCATTTCGCGCGGTGAAAAAGGAAAACAGTGTGCGCTTTCCATTCCTGAGGCGACAGCAGGCAGGCAGATTGAGGAGCAGGACATCATATATGCAGATGTTCCTGAAGAGCATTTCAGAAAGATGAAGAAGCTTGCACAGTACTTAAAGGAAGAGGAAAAGCAAGTGCTTCGAGAGATCGCAGAGATACATCGGAAGGACAAACCCCTTTGGGGAATATAGATTCAACACTGCTGACGCAGGGTTGGTAAATGTGTTTGGAATTATGAGTCTAAATTAATGAAAAATGTGCAATGCAAAAACTAAAGATTCTCAACAGCAAGGAAGCAAAAAAAATTTATTCTCAATTAGATGATCAATTCGGTTTCTCAAAGAAATTAGATTGTACTTTTCTTGTTAATACCAAGCGCAAAGTATATATGGTTTCAAAGGACATAGGAAATATTGATATGGATAATCTTAGAATCGATAGCATTGGTTTGTATTTTGGTACAATCTATGACGATGGATTTAGAGTTACAATTGAGGGTTCCCAGATTATAGGGCCAGATTCCACAAAGAACATCTTGAAATTAGAAGAAGAAAATCTCTCTAATTACATCAAGGGTATGGATTTGGATATAGAAGATGGTGAATATGGAGCGCCAGGATATTACTTGATAAGCAATGGTAAAGATTTCTTCGGATGTGCAAAAGTGACAACCAATAAGATCATGAATTTTGTGTCCAAAGCAAGAAGATTAAGGGTTGTCAATGAATAGTATCTGATTCTTGTGATTTAATGTGAGTTTGCATAACGTCGTTGTCCACCTGACAATGCCTCCTGGAGTCGGGCTTGAAGGTATGCATACGCAGTTGGACCGACAGATTGTCTGGCAGCATCCCTTTCAAGTGGAGCCATCCTTCCACAGATATTCTCTAGAAGTGTGTTAACAACATCTCTTCCTAATCTCTGACCTCTGTCTAGCAATAGGTACCTTGTTGGTTGGCCTTGACTTTGGGTGTCATCATCAATTTCATAGAAAAAGGCTCCAAACTTGGTCAAAAGATGAACCGTCGCATCAATTGTGCCCTCTGCAATGTGGATGTCTGCTACAGGATCCAAGTCGGGCCGCGATCTTCTTTGAAATAGTGGTATGACTTTTCTGCCAAGTTTGCTTTTTCCACCATAGTTATCTATGCTTATCATTGTGAATTGGAAATGAAATGTGATTTATAAATATTTTCGCTTTAAATATAGGAACACTCTTTATTATAGGAATCTGAATAGGTCATATGGCTTTCTTCCAATAGTTAATACTTCCGGACTTCTGTGGAATATATTGTTATTGACTAGCCAGTTACGCACTGCTTTTTCATGTCCGTTAAAATTTCTTTTGTTGTTTCGTACTTTCTTGAATAGATAGTCTGGATGGGCCAAGGGTGGGGCGTGCTGCAAGTAATGCTCCTCTTCTGTTGTCATCTGAACCTCGATTGCAATCCCGCTAGGCAGCAGACCTGGTTGAAGTTCTTCTGTTGTAAAGAAATCATTAATAGTCTGAGCAGTGTATAGTGGTTCAGTGCCTTCAGGAGGTGGAAGGAAAAGATTTCCATCACAATCCGGTACTTTTATTGCTTGGTGCTGCAATGCTTGATGCATTCTTGCTTCAAATGGTCTTAGGTTGTTAGGATTTGCGACTTTAATATATTCCATTGCTGCATTGAATTGTTGTCTTGAATCTTGATTCATGAAACTATCTAGATAATCATATATGCGATGTGCTCTCCAATCCCCTTCTTTCTCACTCTTGGTCACAATCATTATCCGATATAAATCCCAGACAGGATCAACAAATCCATCTGGTCCTTGTCCACTCTGTCGTAACTCACATAATCTCTCTGCAATCTTACCTGCTAGTCTGCTTCCATTCTTTAGATTGGCATTTATCTGATATATGTGGTGGTCAATTCCCCTGAACTCGTTGTTGACCAGTACAATGTCTCTAACTTTGCTGTGTTGCGCGCAGGGTGGATAATAGAATTTGGGTTGTCCACTTTCTGGATCTACTGCGCCTAGATGACTTGCAATGACTTCACTTTCGTGAATGTAACCAGTATTTGTTTGCTGTGCTATGCTGACTACAATAGGGGGAATACAACTATCACAGTATTGATGTGTATGAAGATTGGGTGAAAGATCAACTTGGGGAATTCCGTTTGATGCTTGTGTAATTGTGGGAAATAGTTGCGATCCCAAATATGAATCAAATAAGAGCTCTCCGTGTTTAATGTCCTCGCGGAAAACAGTTCGTAATTCTTCAGTTCTATGGCCGTATTTGTCTTCTAGTGCTGCATAGACTTCCTTTTCACTCTTACCGACCAATTCAAGTATGGTTTGCTCTAGCTCACTTGCTTGCTGTCGTGCCTCTATCCCATTGAATAGGTGTGCAAAAATCATTATTATTCCAACAGAGAATATCCTCCGATTTCCCTCTCATCATTCATGTATAAATCCATAGCTAATAATTCTGCGATAATTCCTTCTTCTAATAGCTTAACAGGTCTTCCTATAGGGAACTTCGGCACTTCATGAATGCCTCGGGGATCTGGTTCTGTGAATCCTTTTTTCTCTCTGACACCTCTGAGCATCCCATAAATAATCCCATTGAATCTTCTCCAGGGTTCACGTCGGAGAAGCACAGTATCTGTCTCAGGCTCTCTTGCTTCATCCATTATGCCTGTAATATATGCCATTTTGAGATGAGGAACCAGTGTTTCAAAATAGTCTCTTGGGAAATGAAATTGCTCATCACTGCCTGCTTGGAGCATATAATTGTTGTTGTTTTCTCGTTCTTCTATTGTAAAATAAAGTGCTGCTCTTCGGACTGGCATTATTGTTTTAGTATAGAATCGTCTATCTCTTATCAACCCAAGTCTGTTTGCAACAACCAACTCATTTGCAAAATATGTTTGCTTATAGAGCATTTCAGCTCGTTCTTGGGGAGAGAATGCTCCTTCGCCTTGAAGCAAGATGTCTGGAAAGTCTATTGCAGAACTTCCCCCATCTAATACCTTATCCAATAGCACTATGTTTTGAGTATTTGTTATCTGTCTTTTTGATGGGTGTTGTTGTCTGCCTTTTCCTAAATCTTCACTTATAAGAGGACTTAAATACATTAGAGTATCAACTAGTACATCCTGATCAAAGAATCTGGGTGTATAGCTATCCCATGGAATTCCTGGCGGTCTGGTCAATATTGCGTCTGCTGCAAGGATTGCTTGGACCTTTAGCATAATTGCGCGTTCCGTCGGAACAGAATTCTGGACCAGTTGATGCCTAAGATCCATCATTGCTCTTAAGAAATAGTATGCAGGATGGTTTCTATCAAAGCCTAAGTGATCTATGGCTATATCATCTGGTACTGCAATTGCATTTTTTCCTTCTCCTGCATCATGGAGAATTGTGGCAGCTTCAGCAGTAATTCCTAAGATTGGATTGTATTTATCAATATTGTACTGCTGCCTGACAATTCCTGCTGCGGCCAGAAGACCTAAAGCATGTTCAACCTCTAATTTCCTACCACCTTTACTTGTGCCTGTTGGTGTGGCTCCTTTACGTTTATTCAAACCTTCTCTTTCTATCAATAATTCCAGCAATTGTTTTCTAAGAACAGTCTCATCCCTTCCCAAATTGCGTGTAGGGACAAAGTTTGCCACTTCCTGCAATGTCTCAAGAGTATCATTCAAAAGAGTTGGATTGTAGTCTGAATATTTTCTTCTTTGATCGTGTTTATGAGATATTTGTGTATGTGCTTCGGTTACTAATTTTCTTATTAGATTTTTGCGTCCATTAAGATTAAATGCGGTTCTTACTTGAGAATAAAGTGGTTTCTCATCAGCTCTAACTTCGAATGGAGGCATTCCTTTGTCTCTGCGATAATCTGCTAGTTCATCATTTAGATGTACAATTATCTGATCAATACTGGAATACTTGAGCATCCTGACGTGGAGGAATGAATTGGCTTTTTTAAATGTTTAGTAGTGTCACTACTGATTTATGGTCAATTACTGCAGGGTTTTCGGTTTATAAATGATATTGATTGATTTTAACTGGTTTTAGAAAAAAAGGGGTTGCTAGGATGTTTTTTGGGATATATACACTCTAAATCCGCCTTTTTTAGCCACTACATCTACATTCCCGAAAATCTCGTGCATATATTCACCGAGAACCTTACCACCCTTATTGTGTCTGGCAACAAGCTGAAACCATCCCTTCTTTTTCAAATGAGAGAAGGAATCATTAATCATCTTAAAACACAATTTTCTGCCAGCAGCATAAGGAGGATTAAGAAGTATGCAATCAAATTCATCAGGAATATTGCTAAAAATGTCTGAAGAAATTACAGTGGTATCAAGCTTGAGCTTATTTGCATTCTTTTCTGCTAACTCTATTGCCCGTTCGTTGACATCACTCATCCAGACCTCTAGATCTGGACTGATTCGTTTCATAGCAAGACCGACAACACCATATCCACATCCAAGATCAAGCAATTTCCATCTTTGCTCAATTTTTGCGTTCTCTATCAGAAGTTTAGTTGCATTGTCCAGTTTGTCTTTGCCAAAGATTCCAGGTGCACTATACAATTCAAAATAGACCATCTCTCCCTTTCGGTTGAACCGGATAGGAATTTTCTTATTTGCACCTTTAGAACTCTGTTTTGGAGAATAGTAATGTTCAGTCATTATTTACACCTATGTTTACAACTATGGCTTTAATTCTTCGAGCTGTTTCTTAAACTTCAAGACTGTGTTTAACACAAAATGTTTCTGGGTCTTTAGAATTTTTGCAGCTTCCTCCAGTACATCACCAGAAAATGTCTCTTGACTGGTGAGTGTAAAACACTCTTTTTGGATTGGTTTTTTCTTTTTATGTGCTTTGGTGGCCTGCTTCCAATGGCCAAATAGTTCTTTTGCCCTGCCAGGTATCTGATCAGGATTACATTCAAGGATTTTGGCAACTTCAGATTCTTGTTTCCCCTTAGTCTGATCGTGTAGAGTGGCTGCATTTCCTGCCACAAATTCAATTCTTATGACACCATCCTGTATTTTGGTGGTACGGATTATCTTGATCTGTTTGATGTCACCCGTGACACTCAAGTGAGTGCCTCCGCATGCTTCCACATCAAAGCCGTCTATATTCACAATGCGTAGTCTTTTTCCAGGTACAGCTCCACCTTGGTAAAGCCTAAATCCATATTCCTTTTCTGCAATATTTCTAGAAACAAATGTTGATATTACAGGTCTGTTATCTTTAACAACCTTGTTTGCCAAATCTTCGATTTCATTAACCTGTTTCTCTGTAAGATTATCATAATGTGTGATGTCAAGGCGTGCTTTTTCAGGAGTCTTTGCAGCTCCTGCCTGCCAAATGTGTTCTCCAAGTACGCGACGAGAAGCTCCATTTAGAATATGGGCTGCCGTGTGATGTTGAGCCAGCTGGTATCTTCTCTGAAGGTCTATCTTGCACACGACTTTGTCTCCTTTCTTGAAATTGGGCTTGCTTTCGAGCTCATGGAGTACGACATTGCCTTGTTTGAAGACTTGGATAACCTTGATGCCATTCATCTCTCCAATGTCATGCATCTGACCGCCGCTTGTGGGATAGAATGCGGTCTCATTGAGTGCGACCTTGTTTCCGTCAACAATCTTCTCTACAAACCCATTAAAGGCCACAAGATCCCACTTCGTGTAATAGAGGATGCCTGTTTCAGCAACCTCGTCCAGATTGTAAAGTTGCTCCTTCTTGGTCTTGTACTTGGATTGTTCGTCCTTTTCGTGTTTTTCAGAAATTTTAGCATAGAATCGTTCAGGCAACTTGATATCAATGCCTTGTTTTTTGGCTTGCTTCTGTATTTCTTCAGGAAGAATACCTTGAGAATCATACAGCTCCAAAAGTTTTGACTCTATCTGTGGGGCCTTACTTGTCCGGACCAGTTTTGAGATGAGCTGAGTATTTCTTTTCTTGTTTTCATCATGCTTTCGCTTTTCAACAGCCAGGATTTCCTTGACCAGATCAATTTGGGAAGATAGTTCTGGATACTGTGGCTTGAGATAGTGTGCGTGGAGTTCAATTACCTTGTCAAGGTTCAATTCCCAATCATACTTTTCAATGAATGATTGGATCCTCCTGAATAATACCCTCAGATTATATCCTCCTCCAACATTGCTTGGAAGAGCTCCATCACTTAATGCATATAGAAGGGTTCGTGTATGGTCTGCAATAGAATATGCTGCAGCAAGAGGGAGCACGTTCTCTTTTAGCGTGTTTGTATCTACACCAAGGGTCTTAGCAACCTCTGTCCATTGTTTATCCACATCATCAATCTCATCAATATTCAGGGTTCCAGCCAGATGGACAAATTTAGAGATGAGTTCCTTATCTTGCTTGATATTAAGTTTTGATAAAAGATACTTCATGACTGTGGGAAATGTAACATCATAAAGAGTTGGACTTCCTGACAAGAACCATGCGCATCTTTCCTGTCCCATACCCATGTCCAGGACCTTTTGCTTGAGCTCTTTTGGGCCACTAGGTGCACTTTCGAACATCATGTATACTTGGTTTCCGATCTCTACTCCGCCAGAGAAAAATTCAAGGCAAGGACCAAAGTTGCCACCGCCAGCCCACGCGTCCTCATGGATGACAAATTCTTCTGGCTTAAGCTTCATTCCTTGGATATACCAATTGTAATAGTCTTGGAACAGTTCTTCTTGATTGAACTTATCTTTAGGCAGAAATGCGTGTTGGCCAATCATGGTAAAACCAGTGAGATGGCCTCCTGTAATTCCAACATTATCAGTATCATTGAATCGTATGCAGGTCTGAGGTACCACAAGCTTCTCTGCAGGAGGCTCAACCTCTCCAGAAACCACATATGGCTGGAAATCTGCAATGCTTGCAAGTGTGAAGTGCATTGAGGGGTTCCATCGGGCTACTGTGGGATATCTCTTTATGCTTGTGTAGCCTTGTTTCTTGAATAGTTTCTCAAAGCGACGCCATACCTCAATAAAATCAACATTTTCCCTCTTTTTGCCTATAAATGAGTATCTGCCTTCACATTCAGAGTCTCCGCATACCTCTCTTTGCTTAGTAGACCAGAATGCTCTATGACAATTCGTGCATTTAAGGCGTGAGAATCCTAATTCCTCGAGTTTTTTGACTGGAAAAAAGGTCTTGTATTCCGTTTCCAATCTTTTCTTGAGATTGGCTTTGAGTTCCTTATCAGATGTCATGAATGTAAAAAGATGTATTATGGTTATAAATGTTTTGTTGGATTCTGATGTGTTCCACCTAGATATCTCTTAACAACAAAAAAATCAAAGAAAAAGAATCAAAATAAAAAAAGGTTTACTTATAAGGTTTGACACTGATTACGCCTTCGACTTTTTTGTTGTAAGCACTTCCACCCTTTTTATAATCAATTATTATAACCAGTTTTGGTCGGTCACTTTCAATGAGCTCAAGACCTTCACTTTCCAGATCATATATGAATTCTCTTTGTGAATCTGCTTTCCAAGTGGCATCGGGATCTGTTAGGCCACATTCCTTACTTGCAGCTACACAAGAACAAGCGGTTCCACCAGAGCCAAAGCCCTCACATTCAAGCGTGACTGAATTTACTGTGATAGCATATCCAAACCCATTGGTTAATTGTGCTCTAATAACACTTTGAGATCCTCCAGCACCTGCATCTTCATCAACGTACGCCACGAAGTCTCCACAGCCTATTCCTGTCCCAAATATGCACTTATCAGGTAATAGTTTATACGGGTTTATCACTCCAAAGTATGATAATGCACCGATCATGACCAGTATTACCATAAAAGCCCATCCATAGGTTGTTAAGAATTCAAGAGCAGCTTGTCCTTTAGTGTTTCTCATTTTTATTCTACCTCATAGTTTCTTGTGATGCCAAAAAAAATCCTCATCCATGCGTACAATTACACCCAATGCTATAATCACAAGCAGGCAAAGAGTGAATATCATACCGAACATAAGTGTAATGATGACATCATAATCTGGTTCCCTACCAATAATAAATCGTGCAAAAGCGATTCCAAACACTATTGTGAGTGAAATTAGCACTGTAAGAATCCATTTATGCTGTCTGTGGGTAATCTTGTCTCCCATATTGATATCCTCGTATTATCTGATATATAGCAAAGGCACTAAATTTTCGAACAATTTTAGCCTTTGCTATGGTCCAGAGGAACTAACAATTAATATTGATTACTTTGCACTTGTGCAAAGTTTGAAAAATCTTTGATTTTTCATTATTTAGTTCCTCAGGTATATAAATGTTTTCGTCATCCCATTGCAATGCCTGCAAAGGCACTCTGCAGTACTGCAGACATTATCAAATAAACTAGTAATGATCCTATTAGGAATGCCGGTATATACTTCAATCCGCCTCTGATACTTCCTTTCTCAATTATGGATATGATCATGGATGAAAACACAGCTATTGTACCTATGGCAAGCATTGAAAAGATCCTGAAGTGCTCTGGTTTGATACTTGCCTCACCAAATTTCATTGGGATGGGTGATGCACCCATACCTGCACCAGTCAAACTGGACGTAAAACCAATAATTATCCTGAGAAGCTGTGCTGAAAGGGCAAAGAGCCCAGGACTGATCATGGTGACAATAACACCTATAAAAATCATGTATGATACAGTGGCTGCTGCCATTTCCGCTTTCAATGCCCTGGTCTTTCTCAAGTTCTCAATTATTTTATCGATTATCTGAGTGATTTTACCGCCGCTTTCTATCTCTCCGATCAGAAGATTCATGGATCTTCTAAGAATAGGACTTTCATACTTGTTTGCAAACTCTGTAAGCGCTTCTGTCACGTCATTACCAGTCATGACCTTTTTTGAGACAATGGTTATTTCTTTGGCAAGAATTCCGAATTCTGGTTTGATAGCCGTCCATAGGCTCTTCTCGAAACTAAGACCGCCTTTAAGATTGGTGCTTACAAGTGTCAGATAATCAGGCAGTCGATCTTCTAATTCTTGGGTTCTTTTGTAGATCTTGATATTGTAATAGAAGTACATAATTGCAAAGAGCATAAATGAGATCAATAGTTGAATAAATACCCAACCTAAAAAAGAAAGGATTCCGATGGAGACTGCACTTAGGTTGCTGATCGGGTGATAAATAACGAACAGAAACGTCGGTACAGTCAGGACAACTCCAAGAAAAAAGAGGATTCCAAAAGCTTCATAAGGTACTTCCTCAAAGCCAGCCTTAAACAGATAGTCCCTGATTCTAGGCCTGAACCTCTTAAAAAGAAATGCCTGTCCAATTTTTTCCAAAAAAAGGGTAGCGTTTGTCATATGTTCACATCAGGTCTGATCATTTTGAATGCTGAGATAAATATTAACTGAACTAGTGCAAGGAAGAAGACAATGATCATGAAGGCACCGAGTGGCATAGCTAGGCTGACAAGACTTGCAACTACAATAAATATGGTGACGCCTAGTGACGGAACCACAATTGCAATGAGCATATAGAACAATGTCATGCTGTTGAGCTTCTTTCCATATCTCTTGATCTCAATAAGTTGCTCTTCTGCAATCTCGTCAAGTATGCTGCTCAGAAAATTGCTTACATCAATTCCTATCTTCAATGCGTTGGTTATCTGAAAAAGAATTTTCCTGAATTTTTGAGAAGGTGTATAATATGATTCCATCTCTAACGCCTGTTCTAAGGGTGTTCCCAATTCGATTTCTCTTACGATTTCTTTGAAGTACTTGTTGGCAACACCATAACTCTTTGAAGCCTCCACAAGTGCATTAATCAAAGGTTCTCCTGTATTTAGCTTAATCAGCAAGAATCGGCCGGCAAACAATACTTCCCTGTCAATATCCTTCTCTCTTCTTCGAATCACTACCTGTACTTGCCTCATGAAAAGTGAGAAGAAAGCAAAAAAGAAAATTATGATGGTGACAACTATCATTATGATTCCAATTCCCATTTTTGATAGTACAAAGAATGCAAAGATGCCCATTCCAATTGACATGAATAGAGCTGCTTGAAATTTTTGTTTCACATACTCTACTGGAGTCTGGTTAATATGTGCAATTCTAAGATCCTTTTTCAGTTCTGGAAATCGCGATGCTAATTGCTCATAAAAACTCATTGTAATTTAATGGATTAACCACCCTCACCTCTTTTATTAATAATTCCGACATTATTCAAGTTTTAAATGTCCCATGTAATACTTACTCAGGACAAGTCCAATCTCATTGACATTTTCAATCCTCTCTTTGACCAACCATTTCAGGATCCTGATTTTCTGTCTCAGGTCAAGCTCAATTTCCGCTCTTGAAAGGCCAGTATATAGTTCAAGTCTATCGATCATGGTTGTTGACTCATTAACTTTTTCGAGTACGTCCTCATGAATGTTTAGCTGGAGAAGGATGCTAGGATCCCCATTTGGAAGTATTTCTGCGACCTGTAGAGTTCTTCTTTTATTTGTTCTTCTGTTCCTGTTCTGGACAATGACCAGAGATAGAGAGGATATCATAGGTTTTGGAATATCAATAGGAGGGTTAGTAAGTCTTGTCACAACCTCACTTGCATTATTGGCGTGGATTGTTGCGTAAACACTGTGACCTGTATGCATAGCTTCAAGCAATACTTGGGCTTCTCTCTGTCTTCTGATCTCACCTACCATGATCCTGTCTGGTCTCATCCTCAGGGTGTTTACCAGTAGGTCAAGCATGCATACTCCGCCTTTTCCTTCAGGATTTGGCAGTCTGGTTTCCAGTGGAACCCAGTGCAGTGTTTTTGGAAGTGTTAGCTCTCTTGTATCCTCAATACTAATTATTCTTTGATTCGGAGGAAAGAAGTTACTGATTACATTAAGCATGGATGTCTTACCGGCTCCAGTACCTCCTGCAATTAGAATTGACAGTTCGTTTTGGATTGCAAGCCAAATAAGTGCTGCAGCATCAACACTTATGGTGCCGAATCGTATGAACCTAGAAATGGTCCAGGGGTCTTCAGCGAACTTTCTTATTGTGATGGTATTTCCAAAATTTGAGATGGGCATAAGAGTCGCATTTACCCTGTCTCCTGACTTGAGGTGTGCATCCATAAGAGGGTTAAGGGTTGTAATCTCTTTTCCGACGTCTCTACCGATTATGGTTGCAAAGTGCCTGATTCTTGCCTCAGAGAAAATTCTGATATTGGTTGTGAGCCAACCAAATTTCTTATGATATACCCATACAGGCTCCTTTGAATTGTTGATGACAATCTCTTCTAGGTCAGGATCCCTAAGAAGGATCTCAATCTTACCCAGACCCAGGTTTTCTTCGCTAATATAGTTAATCAGCATATTTCTGGTTTTTTCATTGCAGCCAGGAAAGTATTTTGTAACAAGCTCTCCTATCTCTCTTCTGAACTTCTCTCTGATGTTCTCATTTCTTGTATCCTCACTTGCCTCAATGTCGTTGAGGTTAGCTCTTGAAATGAAGTCTTGTCTGATCTTTTCAAGTATGATCTTGGTAGTGTCAGAGATGTTGGTGATGGAAACGATATAGTCTGGAACTGGTTTATCGTCTCTGCTCACCACTCTAACTTCGATTATGATGTTATTCATATTCAAAGTGTACTTATCTACAATATTTTTATTCACGACTGCCATTTTTTGCCTCTCTTAGCCGTATCTTGGCTGCTATATTGTCAGGGTCTTTCTCCAGGATTTGACGAAAAATCTCTGCAGCTTTGTTATGTCTGTGGTTATAAAGCAAGAAAACTCCTCTCAGATACATATCTGTAGTTTCTGAATCCTGAGCCTTCTCTTCGCTTGCCTTTTGAATGTTTTTCTCTTTGGTTTGCACATGCTTAGACTCATACTCTTTGAGTTTTCTTTCATAATTCCTAATTACGTCAGAACAATAATGTCTTTGCTCCTCATTATTAATATGTATTGTTAAGTCTTTAGCTCTTTTCAGATATTCTCTTGCATCATCGAATTGGGAGTTTATTGTGGCTGTTCTGATAGCGTGTAGTTCTTGTTTCAGGTCATTTAGCACTCTTTGTGGTGATTTGCCTATAGGTGCCTTCTCAACGAATTTTATCTGATTAAAGAGTTCCACTAATTCATGCTGGATTTTTTTCTTTGGTTCTCCGTTTGGGAATGCGTTGAATGCACCTCTTATATGTCTGTATTCTTTTTTTGCGCCCAATATGTCGTGGGCTAGCAGTCTAACATTCACTTTTACCATGCTTTGCTTGATAATCTCAAGCATTCGAATCTCTGTTTGATTATGATGTTGGGTCCTCAGTAACTGTAGTTTTTCTTTGTTTAGCTGAAGCTCTTTCATACTTTTTACTTCAGTATCAATCATCTCTCCTTCTTGTGTAACTTGATTCTTTTTGTTTTTTATATCTTCTGCTTCAGTTTCAAGTAAATGTTTATGTTCAGCAGCAAGCCTCTCTCTTTGAAAAGCTAGTTCATCAATACCATTCTGGATCTTAAGGTCTGTTTTAGCGAGATCATCTTCCATCATTTGCTTTTTTCTCTGTTCCAGAAGCATATCGTGTTCTGCTTCCATCTCTACCTGCTTTCGCAAGTCATCTTGTGAAATGGACTGGGCCTCTCTTTTTTGCATAAGTTCTGTAGTGATAGTGTTAACCATATCTCTTAAGGTGTCGTTTGATACTTGTGTGGTTTGAGTCTGTAGAGGTGTAGCTTGTGGTGTTTGTTGCACAATAACTTGGGGGGGTGATTGTACTATTTGAGGAAGAGGAGGTAAGGTTTGAGGTTGTCCAGGGATTGCTTGGACAGTTTGTGGAGGTGCTGCTTGAACAACTTGAGGTTGTGCTTGTACTGTTCCTCCTTGCAGCACTGGTTGTGCTTGGCTCGGAGCTGCGTTGACCTGTTGAAATACAGGTTGCATTATTTCTCTTTCGACAATTACCTGCTGGCGTGCTCCTCCAAATATCTTGGACAATTCCTTGGATTCTTCCATAGGAATATCATTTGCGATCTGCTCAGCAACAGATCTGATAAAATCCGCTTGCAAGTGTCCTTTTTTGTCATCTTTGCCTGTGTCAGTTCTCAGAAGATTTTGACCCTCTTCTGCAGCAGGCGTTTTATGTTTACTTTCTTGCTCTTTTTCCAATGCAGACAGTATCTTATCAGGCATAGTTGGGCTATCAAAATAGTGTTGCTGGCCATGATAATCAAGTTCTAAGGAAAGTGAATTCTTAAGGCCATGTTCCTTGATATAATTCTGTAATAGAATGAATAATTCCTTTAATATGGCATAAATTTTCTTACGAGCAGGATCCTTGAATGCTGTACGATTATATCCTCCTCTGACTGAATCAAAGATATCTTTAGCAGATGGGAGGTTGTGAGTCATTAGTTGATCATTTAATTCCTTGGCATAATCTCTATCGATGTCAAATATGCTCATCTCGTCATCCCGGACTCCTTTTATTGATATATCCTTTTCCTGTTCGACTCTGAGGAATTCTGCAATATCCTGTTTAATGAATTTATCTAGTTCCATTTACTACCTGTGCCATATATTTTTTCCACAACTCTTCTCCATGAGGGAGATTTTTCTTTCTGGTTTCCATTAAGAAAAATTCTTTATTAGCTTCAAGTTTTTTCACAATATGTTGGTTCCAGTATTCAGGTATTTTTGTAGGTGGAATCTTGTTCTTTGTCGCCCTTTCTTCAAATTCCTTCTTGAAGACAATAAAATTAATCTGTTTGTCCACGGTCTTCGTTGCTTTTGGACCTTCTTTTGGCTTGTTCAGATAGATGTATGGTGTAGTAAAACTGTATTCAATTCCCAACACCTTTTCTTCAACCAGAAAATCAATCCAAGAACGAAGCACACCCTTACCAACATGTAATCTTTTTGCAGTCTCTTCAACAGAAAGTCTCGGAAAACGCTCCAATAATTGCAGCAAATCATCTACACCTGTTGTTATAGTCTCTTCATCACCTGCTGGTTGAGTTGGAGTCTTGATTGGCTTGTTAGATTTCTTAGTTTCTGGAGCTTTCGCAGGTGATTTTTCTGGGGTTTTCTCACTTCCCTTTTTTGTAAATATACCCATAACTACCTCAATCAATGGATGGAAGAAGTAGCTTTATAAACTTTTTTTATTATTATCGAGTGGTTAGGGGGTTGGTGGACAGGTTGAAATCCTGTAATTGCCGAGGCCTAGCCTTCCACTATTCTGCCAATCAATTACCAATGCATTTTCTATTCCAACAAAAGGTCCGGCGGGGTCTGGATCACAGTCTCCTGGACCAGGGTCTGGAATTTGACAATATCCATGTTCATCAAGGAAGTCCATATCATCATCAGTTATCTGATTAGTACCTGCGAGGTCATCACGAATCTTGGAGTTGTTAATGTAATAGATATCGTGACAATTAGTTGTGGTACCATTAAAGTAGATCCAATCAATACTGGAATTGCTGTTGGAATCAACATCATCTAGCAATCTTTCAGATATTATGGTCTCAAAACCAAAAGCTGCTGGAACAGACACATTAGTCCAATTCATCAGTCTTTGCAAATAGTTTGGAGCATAGTCATCGTTTCTCCAATATTGCTTTTCCCTGGAAAGGTTTGCAATATTGCTTATATTATATTCATATTCTGGTATGTTAGAAAGATTGATGATAAAATCAGCGTCATCATAACATGTAGGGCATGTAAAAGTTAGTCGACTCTGCCAAGCCAATGGCTCAGGAAGACCATTGATATTCACATAAGATACTAGCGTTTGAAAATTATCGTATTGGCTGAACCCATCATCCATGAAAATAACAACATCACTCTCCAGTTTTACAACCCATGTAGAATCCATTTTAATTCGGATATCCAATACACTTACATTGGTTTCAACTTGCATTTCCTCATGTGTGACATTAAACATCTTGTCAAGGTAGTAATTCACACTATTTTTGTTGTAGAGATCAGGATCCCGATATTTAATAGTTTGAGTCAAATTAATTAGATTGGGTAGTGTTGGACCGTAAATCGCGATTTTATCATCCTCATCTGTGACTTGAATTTCAATATCTGTACCTTCAACCCGCACATTCATAAAATAAATTGTATCTTGAAGTATTGTATTTTTATGCTGAAACTCCAAAACAACATCGCCAACGTATCCATCATCAACAAGTGCATATGCTGTGTCAACAAGAAAAATGGTCCTATTACATTTACGATTGTAGATATCAACAAATAGGTGACCATCATCATGATCGGGTAGAAAATTATCTACATTTAATGTAACGCTATCTAGTGTGTAAGCCTTAACATCTGGTGTCTTGAACTCCTGAAGAGCACCCCAGATTACCTCATCACCTCCTGCGTCCACTGTTGTTGAATTCAGTCGAAACATGCGCGTTGAACCAGAATCAACCTTCAATATTTCCTCCGCTTCATCGCTAGTCAAAGTAAACATCAAATCCACTTCATCCGCGACAGCAGGGTCCCCCCAAACAGTGGGTAAATTGTTGAATGCGCTAATTTCGCCGTCCAGAAGCAAATCAGCATATGTGCATTTCAAATCAACGAAGTCAATCATTGCATTATTAGGATTTTGTGCAAGAAATTCTGTTAATCCATAAAATGAGTGCCATCCCGCAATACTCATGGATTCCACATAATACTCATCTATTATCTCTCCATAATTAAGCAGCCTATTAAGTTTCATATTTGTAAGCTTGAGTTTAGAATCATATGGTGTTCGTATCTCTGTTGTGTACAAGAGGACAAACATACCTGCAAGAAGCAATGCAATCAGGGTAAAGAGTATTCCCTTCTTACCATTCAGTCCTACGACCAAATTGTCACCTCTGTTACCATAGGTCCGACTATGTCTCTACCATTTCGGTAGAATGTAATTCGTTTTGCTGAAAGAACCAGATGAGAACTCTCTTTTGAATTCCTTCTGTCCTCGTCATTTTCAGGACGCATATAGACTTTGTAATAAAAAAAGGCAGGATTAGTTGCAGAGTAGTCATAGATGGAATAATTTATACTATACTGATTTGGAATTAGACCTTTGGTCATGTTTTCTACATATTTTCTAGTAAAATATGGTTCAGCAGGAGCAGGTAAATCATCAGGATACTCTGTCTTCAAAAAGGCAATGACCTGAAGCAAGGTCATTGAACTGTCTGTAATGATTGGATTATTTCTATTAACAAGGTACTGTTTAGCACTTCCACTCGTATCTCTTAATTCTGTTGTGGCTAGAAAGTTCATGTACGATTCAGCCAAAAGAAAGGATGATTCAGGTGGAGGAGTATTTATTCTTGAGGAAAATATGATAACCAATGTCAAAACAAGTATTGCGCTTGCTATGAATACATCCAGAACGAAAAAATAGCTGGCTCTCTTGCTCATAATGAAGTACCTACCAGACTGCTATAACTAATACTGCAGCACGCCCATTGTAGATGACAGGAATTTCTGTCTGTAGAAGATTTGGCATCTCACCTCTAGGTTGTGCAGGAGGCCGAGATTCAACAGATGATCCATCTCCTCTACAGCATTCTACAACTGTGGTGTCGGTATCTGTCTGCTCATAGATCACAGATTCTCCGAACCGTCGTTGATGACAAAGAATATCAATTCCGGGAAAACCTGTTGCTGGATCTGTATTGAATTCACAACCATTTATTCCTTCACAATCCATATTGCATCTGCCAAAGTAGTCTGCGCAATTTTCATCACAGCTCGCATTTGGTAAATAGAAATCGAATTCTGTATTGTCTCCTGCAGTCAGGATTGTTTCGTTTATGTATGTATCATAACCAATCTTTGATGCGCTGATTGCTACCCAGCCTGTGGGCACACCTTCAAGTATGTAAGAACCATCTGGCTCAGTTATTGTTTCTGCAGATGGAACTGTTGGGTTTTGCGGTACTACAGTGACCTTTGCTCTGTCAATACCTCCACAAATTCCTGGAGGGCATATATCGCTGGCCTCATACACAAAGCCGTATATTGTTGCATTGCAGTCTGGATCATTACATCGTGAACAGTTTCCGATTTCAGGTTCTGTTCCATTCTTGAATAGTTCTGGACAGACTCCATCTGCTGCTCCGCATTTGTAGCATTCTCCACAAATCTCTGCAGCACCAAATCCTGCATCACTGCTTAAAAGGAATTGATTATAGCAAAGATCAAGATCATTTTCAGGATCGCATGGTGCACTGATTGCAAAATAAGACGTAATTCCAATTATTGCAATTACTAAGAATATGAACCCAATGACCTCACGCCCCTTTTTCATATAGCCTTTAAACATATTACTTATATTTAAAGTTTGTGGAAACCAAGGTGGTGGTTGGACCTCAGTATGACTAATAGCCTTGTTCCTTGCAATACCTATATGCAATAACCCAAACATTTTAATATACACCTAAAATAATCGGATTTGGTGATAATCATGCCTAAATTTTCATTTTATGAAAACAGTCAGAAGGTTCTTGACCAAGCTTTTAAGCAACTTAATATCAGCGAGGATGTCGTGAATGTTCTCACAGCCCCTGAAAGGGTTATTGAATTCAGTATCCCTGTGCGTATGGATAATGGAAAGATACAAGTATTTACTGCATATAGAAGTCAATATAATAGTGCAAGAGGCCCGACTAAAGGTGGTATTCGATACCATCCAAGTGTTACTTTGGATGAAGTCAAGGCATTGAGCTTTCTTATGACCTTTAAATGTGCTGTGGCAAACCTTCCGCTAGGAGGAGGTAAGGGTGGAGTTATTGTTGATTCTAAGAAACTGAGCAAAGGAGAAAAAGAGAGATTAAGTCGTGGATATGTCCGAGGTATTTTTGACTTTGTGGGCCCGACTAAAGATATTCCTGCTCCAGATATGTACACTGATTCACAGACCATGGCTTGGATGAGTGATGAGTATAATACCATAGCAAGAGGGCAACATCCTGGATTCATTACAGGAAAACCATTATCCATAGGTGGAAGCGAGGGCAGAGATGATAGCACTGCCAAAGGTGCATACTATATTATTATGGATATGTTAAGAGAATTCAAACTTGATGCAACAAAACAAAAAGTTGCAATTCAGGGTTTTGGAAATGCGGGCATCAATCTTGCAAAGATGCTCATGAAAGAAGGCATGTTGATTGTGGCTCTGTCAGATTCTAAAGGTGGAGTGTGTGACATGAAAGGTATTGATGTTGAACATGCGATAAAGACCAAGCAAGAGAAAGGAAGGATTGCTGAAGTACATGTCGAACCTGATAAGAAGTATGGCAAAAGTTGTAAACATATTACAAATGAACAGCTTTTGGAACTTGAGGTTGATTTCCTAGTTCCTGCAGCGCTTGAAAATCAGATCAATGAATCCAATGCCAAAAAGATTAAAGCAAAATATATTGTGGAATTGGCTAATGGTCCTGTAACATATGATGCAGACCAGATTCTGGAGAAAAAAGGTATTCAATTGATACCTGATGTGCTTGCTAATGCTGGCGGTGTGACTGTGTCATATTTTGAATGGGTCCAGAATAGATATGGACAGTACTGGACACGTGAAGAGGTATATTCTAAGCTTAAGGAGATCATGAATAAAGAGTTCAAGAACCTGCTGAAGGTTGCTAAGAAACACAAGGTAAGTTTTAGAACTGCAATATATATGATTGCCATTGAAAGAGTGGCTGAGGCTGTTCGAGCTAAGATAACTGGTTAATGGTGATCATTTCTATGAAATATTCCATAGTAGAGTCCATTGACGAGCCAAGGCTTGCCTTCATTCTCTAGTGGAAGATTGCTGCAATAGATACCTGTGTAAGGATTTTTTCTCCCTGCTCGTCTGACTTTGGCAACTTTTAGGTCAATGTATAGTGGTTGTCTGTTATCATCATTTAAAAAAGTAGACAATTCAATTCCAGTAGAGTTTTCCCAGACCTGATTCAAGATTCCTGCACTGCGTATCATGGCCATGGTTTCGGGAGTCAGAGACTTTTCCAAAGGCAAGAATTTGCATCCTCTGGGAATGAGTAATTTTTTTGGCATGTATAGAACTGACTTACCGGGTCTTAAGCGCCATGCATCTTCCTCTGCCAACAACATCTCTATTGAGCCCACGCTAAGATTATTTATTATTTTCCTAGCATATAAACTTTTGTTGTCCCCAATCCTGAGTTTTAATGGGCAAAAGTTTAAAAACAACGTATGATTCTATTGCAATTATGAAATGTTCCGTCTGTGGTAAGAATGTGGATCAGACCTTCTTGAAGAAGCTTGTAGGTACTTATGTCAAGGACAAGAAATCCAAGAAGAAGCCAGTGTGTAAAGTCTGCCAGAAAACCATGACAATGGAGCAGATAAAGGAAAAGCTTTAAGAAGCAATTATTTCTTCAATACAAGTATGCCTCTGTAGCATACACGCCAAATCATTAAGATTTGTCGGTCGCTACATCGGCTCCTTTCAGTCGCCTCTGTAGCATACTCATCGAAACCTCCAGTTTCGCTGGTCGCTCCAGAGTCTCACTGACGTTCGCCTCTGTAGCATAGCGGTTATGCGAAGCTGACCTCAGCTTGTACGGAACCGGGTAGGGTATCCTCATTATGTTCGGAACCCTACGCACTATAGAAGTTTATCAAAAGAAAACAATTGGCAAAATGCCTCTGTAGCATAGCGGCTAATGCGTCTGCCTCGTATTGGAAACAGGTTTCCAATCCTTTGGAAAACAAGTTTCCCAAAGTAAGCAGAAGATCGGGAGTTCAATTCTCCCCAGAGGCTTTTACAAGAAATCAACCTCATCACTTGTCACAGTGATTTCCTTCTTGGTCTCTTTTTCTGCTTTGTAATGTCTCTTCTTTGGCATACTGACTTGCTTTGGCTTTTCAGAAGACTCTCCTGGTTTAAATCCTGGATTCATTTCCCTTGCCTTTCGCATATTAACTATACCGCAGTTCTCGCAAACAAAGAATGGGCCGAATTTTCCATTTTTTAGGTCAAGCCAGCATCCACAGGCGCATTTCAATTCTGGAAATTGTTCTTTCTTATGATCGATGCACACAGGTATTCCTTGAGAATTCTCAGTCAAAGCACGTTTTTCACAGAAAGGACATGTATCTGTCTTTGATTGTCCGTAAATCTTAGGAATCCTCATAGAACTATTTGGTTTTGGACTTCTATTTAAGTTTTTTGTAAGAACTCAAATAAAACTTTCTACATTCCTAAAAACTTCATTACTTCAAATGCCATGAATGCTGGCCACACGATTGCCTTTATAAATCCCCAAACACCATTCCAGAAACCTGTTGCTGTAGAGATGTAGTAGATAGCAGCACCTACAAATCCCAATCCGTAGATTGCACTGGATGAACAGCATTGGCAACCTTTTGAGTTGCAACTCATGTCCTTTTTCTTGGTTTTTTTTGCCATTTTGTTATGCTTGTTGATTTCCTTTAATTAATTTATCGCTTTTTACTGATAAATCAGCCTTATTGCACTGTGAATTATCAAAAGAACATTCTTGAATCTGCCAAACGCTTCATGTACGTTTGCAGCGGTGTGTGATTCCTGATACTTATTGATCTTGTCCATGACTTGATTCTTTTCTGTTGCGACCTTATAAGCAGACTCAGTATCCTTGTTATAGTAGGTTTTCATGGCATTCAAATAGATCTTTTCTACATCCATTGCGACTTCATATAATTCTGAAAGGTTTTTTGGACAATCTTGATAAAGCAGTCTTACTATTCGCTTGATTTCATCTGCCATTCGCTCCATGTATTGCGCTAGTTCATAGAAGTTGAAATATTCGAGATCTGTCCCTTCTTTTTTCATGTGTGGATCTGTCATGGCATTTTTTACAGCCCGCATAATGACAAAAGTCAATCTGTTAACATCTAGGTCTCTTGCTATTATGTTCTCGGATAATTCTTTGTCAAAATCATTTTTCTTAAGACAACTCAGTAAATCCTTGAACATTGATCTTATGATGTTGTCATTCTTTCTGATAAGACTAGCAATTGAGATATCATGCATGTTCAAGTAATCCATTGCAACAATCATGTTAGCTGTCTGCTCAATAACTTCTAAGGCCATGAGATTCTGTATCATAGCACGAATTTCCTTTGCAATCTCGTTGGTATCATATAGAACCATGATTTTCTTGTAGTTATTGATGTAGCAAGAGATGATTTTTCTTTGGATGGTCTCAATTTTTTCATTTCTTGCATCCAAAGTTATGGATTTTTCTTCAGAATCTCCTGCTTGCTTCTGCGGAGAAAGAATGATTTGATTTGAAGTCTTTAACAAGTATATCAAGCTCCCTTTTTCTAGTCGGTTCTGGATTATCCAGTTTTTTGGCAGTGAAATTACAAAAGAATTGTTGCCAAATTTGATTAATTTGCGATATTCCATCAATATCCCTCGGAATTATTGCTCCTTTTTCCGGAACATTTACAAATAAGCATATACGTTATATATGCTATATATGGTATATGGATTAAGTATATATTAATAAAGGTATTCCTTTTTTTTAGTTTAGAGGTGAAATGGGGGTGTTCAAATGGAAGAAGAATTTTTTTTTGAGGATGAGGAATTCATCGATGACACTGATATATATAACGGTGATGAAGTTGAGCGAGAACTTGAGGATAATATGATATCTGCCTGGGAAGCCGCTTTTCAAAGAGGTTATAACGAAGCACTAGATTAATTTAATGCTCTTGAGCCGAAGGATGGGGAGGCCGCAATGGCGGTTTCCCTGCTCTTTCTTTTGGATAAAAAGAATACTAATTACAAATATGTTATCAAATACTAATAAAAAGAAATACAAAAAAATAATTATTCAACAGTCTCTTCTTCTGGAGTCTCGTCAGATGGCTTTTCCTTTGCTGGTTTGTCTTTGGCAGGTTTGGCTCCTGCAGCATCGCCACCAGAAATAACTTCGAGATTTCCTCTTTTACCTGCAGACATCTGGATACTGCCTTGATATTCTGCAGCCCATCCGCCAGTAATCTTGATTGTATCTCCTTCTTTAACCTTGTCAATGTCTTGGTTCCATAGAGTTACTGTGACTGTTCCTGTTGCGTCTTCGCCAGTGCAATTGCATACTTTCAAGAATCCGCCTCTTACTTCTCTAGGCTCTTCTTTCTTAGTTATCTTTAGTGTTATCTCATCTACAGCAGTTTTGTCCTTCAAATCTGTTACATTCATTTTTTCACCATATATTATTTATTAATCAAGTAGATTTTGAGGGGTTTTTAAAAAGGTTGCGGTTGAATCTGGCTCAATTGCATTGTTGCTTCAGGAAATATTTCGGGCAAATGCTGTTTATTCGGAATTAATCCTTAAAAAAATGTAATTATGCCGGGAAAATTCACGGTAATATTATAGTATTCTCTGAATTATTTTCTGTGGTATTGGAGCATACAACATAGCTTTAAATAAAAAATTTCCATTATAACCAATAGATTTCCGGTTTGGGAATCTGACAGTTAATTGGAATGTTAAGGACATAGCTTTAGCTATAAAATATGATTTAGGGGAATGATGAAAATGGATGAAAAAATGGACGAGCCAAAGAAACGTGTGTTGAGTGGAATGAGGCCTACTGGCCGATTGCATATAGGTCATATAGAATCTGTTCTACGGAACTGGATTAACTTACAAAAGGATCATGATTGTTTCTATTTTGTGGCAGATTGGCATGCATTGACTACAGATCCTAGCACAAAAGACATTGAGTACAATAGTATTGAGATGGTTAAAGATTGGTTGGCTTTTGGCGTTGATCCAAAGCAGAGCACAGTGTTTTTGCAGAGTCAAGTTCCAGAGCATACTGAACTCAGTCTGATATTTTCAATGCTAACTAATATCGGAAGACTAGAAAGGGTGCCTTCATTCAAAGCACAGCTGAGTTATCTTGCCAATGGCAATGAGGCTAAAGCAGATGAATTACGTGGAACAATATCTCAAGGTTTTCTTGGCTATCCTGTTTTGCAGGCAGCAGACATATTAATCTACAAGACAGATGTTGTGCCTGTGGGTGAGGATCAGGTTCCGCACATCGAACTGACAAGAGAGATTGCAAGATCATTCAATACCCAATATGGAGGTGTGTTTGTACTGCCTGAAGTAAAGCTATCCTATATCCCAAAGATTCTTGGAACTGATGGCCAGAAGATGAGCAAAAGCTATGGCAACACAATTTCCCCAGAGGACTCAAGGGAAGACATTGCAGGCAAGGTCAGGAAGATGGTGACAGATACTAACAGGAAAAGCAAGACTGATCCTGGTGATCCAAATGCTTGCAGTGTATATGATCTTCATCTGATATATCAAGAAGATGAATCGATTGAGATAGGCCGTAAATGCAGAAATGGAGAAGTAGGATGTTTTGATTGTAAAAGCATGCTTACAGGTCCTATGACAGACATTTATGCTGCATTCAGAGAAAGACGACCTCATATATTGGATGAAGACGTCAAACGTGTGTTGAGAGAAGGTTCAGAAAGAGCTCGAGAGGTTGCATCAGCAACACTTCAGGAAGTCAGACATATGATGATGTTAGACTATCTTTGAGATAACACTTTGAACTAACTTGAAATGTAGATTGAATTTAAGATAGCGAGAGCTATGTGGAGGAAAAAATGCAAGAGAAACAACAAGACAATAATTGGGATTTGGAAACTCCGAGAACTGCCCTGGTTGACAAGAGAACCCGCAGAATTACAAGGATACCTGGGCTTACCGATGCGCAAATTCAAAATGAGTTGGATATCGCATTTGCCAAGAACACTGTAAGATATGGGGATCCAGAAAATGTCATGGCTGCAAAGCCAGGTACTGAACTAGATGAGTATGCCTTTCTCTTGGCAGCAGAATACATCCAGAAATATAATCCTAATCATATTGATCCAAAGATGTTCCCAGGCAGCTATGAGCTTGAACGTGAAGTGATAGGTATGTTTGCAGATCTTCTCAGGCATCCTGACCCTGATAATGCTCTAGGATTTTTCACAGGGGGAGGCACAGCATCTATTGCACAGACTCTCTGGACTTTTCGAAATAAATTCTATTGTGATTTGGAGTCAGTTGTCACAGGCAAAGACATGACTGAGGTCCTAGTTGCGCCTTTGATCAGAAGAAAAGGAATCAGAAACCTCTACACTGAACTTGGAAGTAAGGTGAGCCAAAACCATGATGGAGTTGTGCTCGCACCACTTGATATTCACTTTGCTCTTGATAAATCCGTGGATTTTGCAGGTATGGGGACTGAATCGGGCATTGTCAGATATGATCTTGATGAGAATTTTGATGCAGATATTGATAGCATAGCGCGCACAGCACAGAAAGTCTATGCTAGTGGAAGAGAGATACTTGCGCTATATGCTGTAGCAGGGGACGTCGGAAAGGGTAGGTTTGCAGACTGTGCAAAGATTGAGGAAGTGTTAAGAGACATGGAATCAAAATCATTCCCTGCCCTTAAACATAGGCCAAGGGGAAGACCATACCAGACTCCGATAGTTGTAGATGCAGCACAACAATTCATGACAGCATTACTTCGCGGCGATGAGGATACACCGCATATTCCAGATTGGGACTTTGCAGTTGATGGTGTCCAAGCTTTACTGATAGATCTTCATAAGACAGATATGGCCACCTATGGATCAAGTATTCTCTTCTATAGGAGTGATGTGACTAAAGCAGATGGACTTGATCTGGCGAACTACACCCAGAACAATGCGCCTTATCTTCATCACGAAGGTGATCTTGGAATTGATGCAGATACACGGGTCACAGATGCTCTGATCAAGACTTGTCCGACTTTTGAAACCAGCCGTGGAGCTTTAGGTGCTGTTTCCACATGGATATATATGAACAAATATGGAATGCCTCGACTTTTTGAGGGTCAGAAGAGAGTAGTTGAGAATGTTGAGTACATATCTAAGAAATTGTCAGAGCCAGACTCTCCATATGAGCTAATGTGTCAACCTCAAAGTGGAATTGTATCATTTAGAGTCAAGGGTAATATTCCTGAATTGAATAAGACAGTATACGATGTAATCAATGGGGCAGCAAATCCACAGTTTACCATAAGCCACGCAGACCATCTTGGGATAAGAACTGAAGAGCAGATGAGAGAGTATGAACAGAGGAAATCTCAGTTGAATAAGGGTGAGAAACTCAATGGTCATGACGGTTTGTATGTTCAGGTCATGCCACATATGAGCCATGATCAAGCTCAAACATTAGTGGATGTATTGTATCATGTAGGAAAAGAAAGTGTCAGAAGAAAAGCAGCATAGGATAGAGAAACATAGACCAAAGTGTGAAGCATTTGCCCACATAGTCCGGCCCATTTTCCAAACCTATCATACTGAACCATATACATTGTATGATTTTTGCTGTGGAAATGGTCTTACGAGCAGGTATGTTGCAGATTCGCTTGCAGAAAGTATTGTGCTTGTGGACATAGCAGATATTGGAATGCGCAAGATGATCCAAGGTAAGTTGCCGAATCCAATTTATGTGCAGGCAAGCATAATAGATGTCGAGGTGCAAGGCAATGCGGCGGTTGTGGCAGTGCATGCATGCGGTGGTTTGACAGACAGAGTATTGGAAAAAGCAGTAGAGGCAAAGGTTCCATTCGGAATCATGCCGTGCTGTTATAGGTTGGGAATTGCAGAGTATGACTTGGCCCTGCCGCCTGACGCACGGAAGCAACTGTACAAGAATCAACAGGACTATTATGATACCAGAAGGATACAGTTTGCGATAGAAAATGGATTTGAAGCAAGAATAGAGAGGATTGACAGCAGGATCTCTCCCATGAACAATGTTTTGGTTGGGATTCCAAGGAGGTAAAAATGAAAGAAGACAAACATATATTATTGGATTTATTGGGGCATGACACCCAGAACTCAAACAGACAGGGTTTTGCGAGTACAAATCAAGCACTGAATAGTGTTGCAGAGATTTTAAGCTATGCAGGTGTCAAAGTAGAGTTCCAGGATTATACTGTTGATTCAGGTAACGGTCAACAGGTTGCAAGAAAGAATCTTGTGGCCAAGCTTGAGGAGAATGCAGAATTACCAACAGTTGGATTGCAAGGACATATTGATACTGTTCCGTTTGGTGACTATGGGGGAAATCCATTAGGGGAGAAAGAAGGTGGACGAATCTATGGTCGAGGTGCAGTTGATATGAAAGCAAGCCTTGCGAGCATGATCTATGTCATGATGCGAGCACCAGGCATGGCTAATTTGGCAGTGAATCCTAGATTGATCATCACGTCTGATGAAGAGGCACATTCATTTGCAGGGATTAAAAGATTTTTAGAAGACAATCCTCCTATTGACTTTGCAATCTGCGGAGAGCCTACTGGCATGCAGGTTGTAGACAGGGGCAAAGGTGCAATCAGTGCAGTAATTGATGTTTTCGGCAAATCAGGACATGGAAGTAGGCCTTATCAAGGAGAGAATGCAATTGTAAAAGCTCTTCCACTCCTAAATGATCTGGCAGCATTGAGTTCAGGGATACGATATGTTACCAATCCAGATTTTGAATCCTCTGATTCGTATTCGCACAGGAGTTCAATGAACATTGGACGGATTCAGGCTGGTGAAACGGTAAATGTCATACCTGCGCAACTGAGAATTGAGTTGGAGATGCGATGTGTTCAACCCTCAGATAAGTATCTTGCTCTTTTGGAAGAGACTATGGCACCACATCGTGATCTAGTGGGTGCTTACAATGTTGTTTTTGCCCACGATCCGATGCGAGTTCAGTTGGATAAAGATAGTCCACTATGTGGGAAAGTGTTGATGCTTTCAAATGAAAGTGGAGTTTTTAATGGATTCAGCGAAGCAGTTCTCTTGAATGACACAGGTATACCTACAATTGTCTATGGTGTTTGTGACAGCAGGATGTGCCACTCAAGTCAGGAATATGTAGATATAGCAGACCTAAAAGCGTACACACAGAAACTTACTGATTTCATAAGCTAAAAATTGAATAAATGCATTCGTAAAAATTCCGGAAAATAAAGGAAAATTATTTAAATGACGTGAGAGTTGAAGATGATATGCGAAAAGCAAATGCGAGTGGTTGCCCGTGGCAAAAGCATTGAGTTCTTCTTAGATATAGCAATACACAAAATTAGTCAATTAATTCAAATTATTGATAAGTTGTTTTTTGATTCTAGGTATAGCTATATCTTTACAAGATTCTGGCGTTGTTAATCTACATTTTTCTTAAATTTAGGTCTAAATTCAATACAGGTTTTGCCTGAAATATAATATCAATATTATTTGGAAAATACTTGGAAAAAATGATACCGCAACAACTAATGACAGAAACACACTTGGATCAGCTGTCTCTTGGTGGAAAAGGGTTTCACCTTGAGCTACTTCGTAGAGGAGGATTTAATATTCCAAGGACATATAATGGACAAAACTACTCTTCAATACAAGAATCAGGCCCTTTTGTTGTCAGGAGTAGTTCTGCACTAGAGGATTCTGTAGATCAAACTGCAGCTGGACAATATACCACGCTAAAAGGTGTGCTTTATGAAAATTTGGAGGAAGCTATTGCAAAAGTAAGGAGCTTTTATGATCAAGGTGATGTTGTTATTCAACCAGATCTTACTCATAGGATGCAATTCTCAGGGGTTGCTTATTCAAATCTAAATGGAAAAACATTGCTTTGCATGGGACGACACAATCAGGTCCAGGATATTGTTGAAGGGGTTGATTCTGAGACAGAGGTATACATTAAGGGTGATGAAGTCAAATTATTGGGAAGACCCCTTAATCCAGATGTGATATCAAAGGTGAACACGAATGTTCTTGAGGTAGAGAATTATTTTGGAAGACCTATGGACATAGAGTTTGCCATAATTGATGATGAAGTTGTGGTTTTGCAAGCACGTCCTCTTCCAAATCTTAGCGATGAGGCATTAAGAGAACATGAAAGACGACAACTGGGGTGTTTATTCCAGAATCAGGAGGATATCGGACTAGATGAAAAAATTCTTGGTGTGGGTAATTATCGAGAGATTCTGGGGGATGACAAAGCCACTCTTTTGAGTGCAAGCATATTTAATTATTGTTTTGCAGGAGATGGGGTCTCAAAGTTAGGTGGTGTCCAACTTGGGAGAAATGAACTCGGGTATGATGTTGGTACAGAGATTTTTCCATGGGTTTGCATGGTAGGAGGAAATCTGTACTATAATTTTGCTGGTGATGCCCTTCAATTCAGGCCCAAAGGGATTGATCTTGAACAGATGGTTAAGGTAGTAAATGACGTGTATTTTCCTCAAGTGCGAGCTAAGGTTGACTTACTAAATTATTCTGAGTTGAGACTCTATGTGCAGTTCCCAGATCAAGCAGAAGAAATTGGTCTGGATCCAGAACCGTTCAGAGAGCTTGCCAGAAAAAATCTTGAGAGTATTGCATCAATTGACATCCCGACAGAGGCTCCTAGAAAAAAAATTGCAGAGATCAGATCAACTGCCAAAGAGTGTTACCTGGATATATTAGCTGCTTCAGATGATATTAGAACAGGTAGTGCAAAGGAGTATGTCAAGGCTGCAAGATTGGCATTTTTTGCTCTAGAAAACATGAGGATGAATTTAGAACTTCTGCAAATTGAGATGCCTGAAGAATATGTCCGACTATCTGAACTGTTTGGCAGTGCTGACCCTTCTGGTTTGAGGGATGCTATTGCATATGATGAGAGTATTTCTTCTTTTGAGCTTCCTGATACTGAGGAGTATAGATATGTTGGATCATTTGAACTCACTCTGCCAAGAGGTGTACCTCCTGATAGGAAATTCAAGAAAGGAAAACCTTTGCAAGGTTTGCAGGAAGAAGTTGATCAGTTGCGCCAGGTTCTTGGATATCGTGAAAAAGTGAAATTTGAATTGTTCAAGGAATATGATTATTTAGGGCAGCTTGTGAATCAGTACGGTGAACTTACCGGTCTTGGAGATGATGTTTTTCATCTGGATCTTGATGAATTGGCTTTGGCATACGAAGAGCCTACCTTGGCAAAATATCGCATTGGGATCAAGCATGATGTCTCAGAGAGAAAATTGTTTGGGGACCCATTATTTGAAAAAGACTTGAACAGTGATGAGATCAAAACATATGAGCAAAGGCCTCAATTGATATTTGGCAGATTACCAGAGGAGACTCACGTACGTGTTGGAGAAAATGCATATATAGTCAATTCTGTTGATCAGACAGTTGAGATACCTGAGAGTGCTAAGGTTGTTTTTGTTCCTGAGAATATTAGACCTGGATCACATTTGTTTACAGTGTTGTCTGACTATGGTGTGCCTGTGATTAGCGTGCCTAGGGATGAACTTGCAAAACTTGATAAAGATGAGATTTACTTAAGGAGGGAGAATGGCTATGTCACAATCGATCACGAATAAGTCTATCTTGAATAAATCGATCATGATAAGGCACGGAAGCGGTATTAAGAACTGGGATGATATGGATTACTCAGAACTCATTCGATTGATCAGGCAGGAAAAAGATCTTGAGCTAGACCTAGCGTGTCTTAAATCAATTAATTTTGATATACTTCGGAATCTAGAGCCTGAATTAGTGATATGTTCGCCTATGACGCGTACCTTGGAAACTGCAAAATTCATTGCAAAAGAATTGGGTTTGGAATATCAGATAGATAATAGTCTTCAGGAAATTCACTTTGAAGATTTACCTAAGAGCAAATATGAAAATGGGCCAAAGCAAATGATAGATTATCTATTTGAAAAATCATTGCTTCACAAAAATACCTTTGATTGTAAGAAAGTACAAGGCAATGTAATAATTGTTACCCATAGTTTTCTTATGCGCCTGATTTACGCTGATCTTTTCAACGTTGATGTCTCGACCCTGAAAGATGATTTGAGATTTAAGACATATTTAGCAGGATTTGCATTGGGTGATGGCAAAGGTGTGTTTTTGAGAAAAAAATAACCAAAACTTGACCTTATTAAAATTTTAATACGTCCATAACATTCCCTAAATCCTTCTCCTCTATAACAAATATAGTATCTGTCCAGCAGCTCATGGTTTCAACTATATTGATCTCCTTATCACCAAACAAGCTATATAGATAGGCCATGACTCCTGGCACATTTTCCAAATCAGCAGAACTTTTTACTGTGACTTCAATGAGGTTCTCATTTATTCGTATTATCTTGTTCTTGAAGGTTTGCTTTACTCTGCCTAAGAATTCTTGGCTTGTGATGACTGTTATGGCATTTACGCCCTCTATTACGCGAAAGAGTTCGTTTTTTGCTTTTACTTCCTTGTTCAGACTCAATAGATTGTTGAAAAATATGTTCTTTTCAACTACAGCAACAGCTACTTTGTTCTTGATTTCTAGATTTGAATTCTTGAGGATCTGGCGTACCTGATTCTCAGCACCTGGTTTTTTGCGTAGCTTGTCACCATATCTCCTGCAGGCAATGAGAACTGCATCAAAATGCTTTGCTGGAATCTTGACTTCCTTACATATCTGTCTCGATAGTGCAGAGTAGTTGATTAACCCAGTTCTCAAGCAATCCTTTGTGCCTTTTGATCCTGAGAGGTATTCCTCAACTGCCCTTTGTATGTTCATGTGGTATAGCAATGTATCCATGTATTTAAATGTTTTGTTTCAGACATAATTGTATGATTATGTCCTTTTTTAGACGATAATATTTTAAATCAAACCGATTCAACAGGGTTTGAGTTAAAATGAATACCTACCAACTATACCTAACAACTGCATCTCTGGTGCAGATTTCTTGTACAGTTAGAAGACGGTAGATGTAATTCAGTGGCCCACTACTTTTCTTTATGAAAAAAACAAATTAGTTAAAAATTGAGAGGTAAACAAAATGAAAACACAAAATGAACAAAACAAGAAAAAAATTATCCTCGCGTACAGCGGGGGACTGGATACTTCAGTCATATTGAAGTGGATGGTGAACAAAGGATATGATGTCATTGCCTATGTGGCTGATGTTGGACAGCCAGATGATTTTGAGGCAATAAAGAAGAAGGCTCTCAAGACTGGTGCTAGTAAGGTCTATGTTGAAGACCTTAAACAAGAATTTGTAGAGAAATACATATTTCCTGCAATACAAGCCAATGCCGTGTACGAAGGCAGATACTTGCTCGGAACAAGTTTGGCAAGGCCCCTCATTGCCCAGAAGCAGATTGAAATAGCTCACAAAGAAGGAGCTAAGATTGTGTCCCATGGATCCACTGGAAAAGGAAATGACCAAGTGCGTTTTGAATTGACATATTATGCTATTGATCCAGATATAATTGTATTTGCGCCTTGGAAAGAACAGGAATGGTTGAATGAATTCAAGGGCCGAACTGATATGCTTGACTATGCAGAGAAGAATGGAATCAATGTTGATCAATCCAAGAAAAAACCTTACAGCGAGGATGCAAATCTACTTCATATCAGTCATGAAGCGGGAATCCTAGAGGATCCAAAACATCCAGGAGGAGATGAGATACTCAAGTACTGTAAAAGTCTGAAAGATGCACCGGATAAGGAGACATTTCTTGAAATCCATTTCAAAGATGGCATTCCGGTTAAGGTTGTCAATACTGCAGACAAGGTCACTAAGACAGAACCATTAGAATTGTTTACATACATGAACGAACTTGGTTGCGAGAATGGAATTGGTGTTGTTGACATGGTTGAGAATCGTTTTGTTGGTCTGAAAAGCCGTGGAATATATGAGACTCCAGGAGCAACTATATTATATGCGGCTCATCAAGACATTGAAGGCATTGCAATGGATCGTGAGGTCATGAGGTTACGTGATATGCTCAGCCCTAAATTCGCAGAGATCGTTTACTATGGCTTCTGGTTTTCACCAGAGATGGACTTCATGATGAGTGCAATTCAGAAAAGCCAGGAGATGATTGACGGAATCGTTTACTTGTCCTTGTACAAGGGAAATGTAAAGATCCTTGGAAGGGAGAGCCCAAGTAGTCTGTATGACCAAGACCTTGCAAGCATGGACATAGAAGGTGGTTTTAATCAAAAGGATTCCGAAGGATTCATAAAGATTAATGCAGTACGTCTGAAAGCAAATAAGGCAATCCTAGATAAACACGGGAAAAAATATTTTGATTGAATTTTATTTTTTTTTTAAGAATAAGGTAAATTGGAGGACAAAATGAAGCTTTGGGAAAAGGATTTTAATCCTAACTCGGAAATTGAAGATTTTACTGTCGGAGAAGACTACTTGCTAGATCAAAAGCTAATCAAGTATGATGTTATGGTCAACCTTGCACATGCAAAAATGCTTGGCAAGATTGGAATTCTAAAAGTAGAAGAGGTCGATAAGATATTGAAGGTGCTCGATGAAATCAAAAGTCTGGATGAGAAAGGAGAATTCAAGATATCAAAACAGCAAGAGGATGTTCATACTGCAATCGAAGAATTCCTAATAGAGAAACTCGGTGATCTCGGTAAAAAAATTCATACAGCAAGATCACGTAATGATCAGGTCATGACAGATATCCTGCTCTATTGCAAGGATGAGCTCAAGCAATCAAATCAAACCATCAACCAACTCATCACATTGCTGAAAGCGTTTTGCAAAGAGCACACAGGCATTCCTATGCCTGGCTACACACACATGCAAAAAGCAATGCCCTATTCTGTTGACAAATGGATGGGTGCATTTATTGAAATGCTCAATGATGATTTGAATGCTATAGACTTTGCACAGACCGCAATCGACAAGTGTCCTTTAGGAAGCGCCGCTGGATATGGTGTCCCAGAAAATACTATCAAACTTGATATAAAGATGACATCAGACCTACTTGGTTTTGCGAAACCATTTGATAATCCGTTATACGTTCAGAACAGCCGTGGGAAATACGAGCAAATTGTCCTTTTTGCTCTAAACCAAGCCATGATGACTATGAACAAGCTTGCAACAGACTTATTGTTATTCACAACAAGCGAATTTAACTTTTTTTCTCTGCCAGATGAACTATGTACAGGTAGTTCAATCATGCCCCAGAAGAAAAACTATGACGTACTTGAGCTTGTCAAGGGAAAGACAAAACTTGTTCAGGCCAAGATGAATGAAATATCTTTGCTCTCTTCAAATCTGCCATCTGGATACAACCGTGACATGCAGTTGGCAAAAGAGCCGCTAATTCAAGGAATCGATATTTCAAAATCAGTGCTAAAGATCATGATACTTTCGATCAAAAATCTCAAGCCAAACAAGACAAGCCTAGAAAAAGCCATGACATCTGAACTCTACGCCACAGAAAAAGCCCTGAAACTGGTCAAGAAAGGTATGCCTTTTCGTGAGGCCTATAAGGCGGTTTCTAAAGATTTGAAGTGATTGCTTGATTCCATAAAATATTCCATATTTTGGGCATTAAAATGCAATATGGCGTCTCAAACCTCTGAAATCTGCTGTCTCAGCCCCTCTAGAATCGAAAGCTTTTTAAACAATTCAACCTCCTTTTTATTGTAGTTTCTCCGACGAGGAATTCGGGATTTAAACTTAATTTTCAAAAAGATGTAAGGGTAGGTGGAATGAGCGATAAAGATGAAAAAATGGCAGAAAATAAGCCTAAAAAGGAAGCTTATGATGGATCAAGGATCACTGTTCTAGATGGTCTGAGTGCAGTCAGGAAAAGACCTGGTATGTATATTGGAAGCACAGGTCCTAGAGGTCTGCATCATTTGGTCTTTGAAGTAGTTGATAATTCTATTGATGAAGCAATGGCTGGCTATTGCACAACCATTAGGGTCAAAATCCATACTAATGGCTCAGTAAGTGTAGAAGATGATGGTAGGGGTATTCCTATTGATAGGAATGAAAAATACAAGATGTCAAGCCTACAAGTAGTTATGACCAAACTTCATGCAGGAGGAAAATTTGATTCTGATTCATACAAAGTAAGTGGAGGTCTTCATGGTGTAGGTGTTAGCGTTGTAAATGCACTTTCAAGACAACTAAATGTTACTGTTTGGCGAGCTGGTAAAGTCTATTATCAAGAATACCAACATGGGGATGCGAAGAGTGATGTCAAGGAAACCGGAACAACTGAGAAGACAGGAACTCTGGTTCAATTCTGGCCTAGTGAAGAAACATTTACAGAAACCACGACATTTAATTTTGAGCCTCTTGCTTCGCGCTTAAAAGAACTGGCGTTTTTGAATAAAGGGCTAAAAATTGCTATTGAGGATGAACGAGAGGTTGATGGAAAAAAGGGTAAAAGTGCAGAATATTGCTATGAAGGTGGAATCAAGAGCTTTGTTGAATCTCTTAACAGCAAGAAAACTGTACTGCATGATGTAATTTATGTATCAAATAGTAAAGATAAATGTGAAGTTGAGGTTGCTATCCAATATAATGATACATACCAAGAATCAGTTCATTCCTTTGTAAACAATATTAACACGCATGAAGGAGGTACGCATCTTTCCGGATTTAAGACAGCGCTTACTAGAACTCTGAATAATTATGGTGAAAAATCCAAAATCATGAAGGATTTCAGGCTTGGAAGCGAGGATGTCAGAGAGGGCCTGACTGCGATAATCAGCCTTAAACTTACAGATCCCCAATTTGAAGGTCAGACCAAGACAAGACTAGGAAACAGCTTTGTAAAAGGTGTAGTTGATTCTATTCTCAGCGCAAATCTTATGATTTTTTTGGAGAAGAATCCTACAGCAGCAAAGATTATTATTGGAAAGAGCATGAATGCAGCTAAAGCAAGAGAAGCTGCTAGAAAAGCTCGTGAACTCGCAAGAAGAAAGACTGTTCTTGAGCACAGTACGCTTCCAGGAAAATTATCAGATTGTCAAGAGCGTGATCCTGCTAAAAGCGAGATTTATTTGGTTGAAGGAGATTCAGCTGG
>JAHJEM010000068.1 GCA_018825425.1 Nanobdellota archaeon
CAGGGGAGAAAGAGATAAGCCAGCCACCATGATGGTAAATGAATGGACTGGGGGAGTATCAGACAGAGTTGTGGTGCGGGATCTTCAGGTATTGCACAGGAATCCTTATAGCGTTGGTGGTGATGTTGTTATTCAAGGTTATCCTGCGAATGTAGGTCAGATTGGACCTAATACAGTCGTTCATATGACTGTTCAAAGAGCAGACTCCTTGGGCTTGGCCATTGGTGATAGGAGTCCATATCATCTCATATATACTGGCCTTGATTCTCTCTTGGATACTGAAGTATTATCTCCTGTTTCAAAGGGCGATACTTTGAGTATTAATGGACTAGGATATATTACAGAAAGATTCTAACAAAAATTAATTCTAATAAGAATTATAAAAACAAAAAAAATTAAAACTTCTTGTACTGCGCAGCAATATCAATCAGGTCAACATGCCCTAAGAAGATCGCTCTGCAGCAGAATCTTTCAAGACCTAGCTTGTCCATGACTTTCTTGCCATCTTCGCCCTTCTTGAGCTTCTCATTGTAGGGTTCCCACAGGTGTCCTATGGGTTTTCCGCAGCTAAAGCATCTTACTGGTATAATCATTTTTTACTCACCTGTACGATTTTTGTCTTTTTGCACGAGCTTGGCCATGCGAATTTGGTTTGGATGACTCCTTTCTTCGAATATCTGCAACAAGGATCTGTCTGTCATAATCTAGGAAAACTTGTTTAAGTTTGGCATTATGTTTTACAAGCGCTCTACCAATGGACAATCGAATTGCGTCTGCTTGGCTTGCGTATCCGCCTCCAAAGACATTAATCCTAAAATCAAGGTTCTTTGCAGTATCACCTGCAAGCATTAATGGTTCCATAATCCGTAGCCTATACATTTCTGGCTCATAATAATCAAGATCCTTATTATTGATTGTGATTCTGCCTTTGCCTTCTTTCAATGTAGCTCTAGCAACAGCTCTCTTTCTTTTTCCTGATGTATTTATGTTCTTCATTTTCCACCAATACTTTTACAGATCTCTTTTACACTTATAAATTTAAGATTTGGCAACTTGGTTGCATTAGCAGTCTCAATTATCTGTACTGCTTGGTCTTTGAACTCGTCAGGCATACCAATATGACACATCACTCTTTTGAATGCATCTCGCCCTTTAGGCTGTTTGTAGGGAAGCATACCACGAACTGTTCTCCTGACAAATCTGTCTGGACTTCTATGGATAAACGGCCCTCCTTTTGGAGTTCCCATATTTCTTTTTCTTAAGTATGCATCTACAACCCGTTTCTTTGTGCCAGACACAACGGCCTGTTCACAGTTGACAATATCAACTTTTTCACCTAGCAAAGACTTTTTTGCAGCAACAGCTGCAATTCTTCCAAGGATCATATTTTTTGCGTCTATTATCATTTTATCCGAGTATCCTAATATTTTTTCCATCAGGGTGTTTGGTCATGAGCTGTTCAATACTGAGAGCCTGTCCCTTCTGGTTGATTTTCTGCATTGCTTCCTGGCTGAAAGTGAAAGCAGCCACATTGACTTTCTTACTTAAATCTCCTACACCAAGTACCTTTCCAGGAACAATGACTGTTTCATTCTCTTTTGAATATTTGTCTATCTTGTAAACATTCACAGATCGCCTTCTTCGGGTAGGCTTTTCAAGTTCCAATGCGATAGCCTTCCAAATAGCAGAGTTGTTCTTTGCTGAAGCTTTCTTTAACTCTGCGATGAGCTTCGTTAGTTGAAGGTTTTTTTCTGTCTTCATTTTTGTTGGTGCGGGGGACGAGGTTTGAACTCGCGCATCCACTAAGGAACAAGGCTTCTGACAACCATACTGGTCGGCCTCAACCTTGCGCATCTGGTCTGAACATCAGACGACTGGTGCTCTTTGACCACTCTGCCACCCCCGCGTAAATATACGGGGTGTTATATTCTACTCCTTTACATCTGCAAGGAGTTTCTTGAAATCTGTGAGTTGGGCATTAAATACCTCAACTCCTTTGATCATAATATCTGAAGGACTAAGTTGTCCCCAACTTTCTACAGTCATAAAAAAGTCATTTGCAGTTCCGACTTCAATGTCACCATTTGTGAATTCAACACAATCATTGCATAGTATGCAAGCATCATTATCCTTGACACTAAGTTTCTTTGCTTTGACCTCAAAGCAATTTCTAGGACATCTTGATACAACCTCTTCTGAATTTGCAGGTTGTTTATTGATCTTAACGGTTGGAACATGTCTATAATATATAAGTCCTGGACTCCATTTTGCATGTTCTTTTCCAGTGCCGAGGACTGCTATTGCTTCAAATGCGATGTCTTGGCCGTCCAATAGTTTGACTATTGGTATTTGTGGATAAACAGGTTTGATCTTTGGATCCTTACTCTTAAGGTCTGAAGAATATATCATCTTTGGACCTGAACCTTTCAAGGTCAGTTTTAATTCGCATTGAGCGCAACCTGCACCTTTGCATTTGCATTCGTTTTTCAGATTATATGATTTAAGATCGGTTTTGAGAGGAACAAGTCCAAGTCTGTGTCCTACCATCTCATCGTAAAGAATGGAATTATTGGATCTAAACTCAACGTCTTCAATTGCCATTGTAGGCACTTCAAAAGCCATGTATCTTCGTAGTGCATTCACATATGCTGGTGAAGATTCTCCAATACGCAATTCCATCTTTTCCTTACTTGAATCCAGAAGTTTTACGTTCATTATACTCTCCTCCCTCTTCTTCCACCTTTCTTTCGACATCCGCCGTGAGGTATAGGTGTAACATCCTCAATGTATCCTATTCGAAGTCCCTTTCTAGATAGTGCTCGTACTGCTGCTTGAGCACCAGGACCAGGATTCATCGGGCCATTGTGCCCTCCAGGGGCCTTAATCTTTACATGAACACCCTGAATTCCCTTATCTCTGACAGTTTCTGCAGCTTTTTTTGCTGCAATCATTGCAGCAGTAGGACTGCTTTCAAGCCTATCGCTCTTGACTACTTGGCCACCAGAAACAACAGAAAGGGTTTCTGTACCAGTTATATCTGTAATATGAATTATTGTATTATTATACGAGGAATATATATGTGCAACACCCCAACGGATAGGACCCTCTTGTTTGAAGGGCTTTCTCATAGGTGTTCTTACAGGGTTGTTGTGAACTGGTTTTTTTTCCATTTTCTTGACTCACTTATTTCTTTTCTTTAGGTTTTTCAATGATTTCTTTGACTTCCTTATCAGGCGTTGCGGCTTCTGCCTTTTTTATGGCCTGTTCTTCTTCAGAACCTAGTGCGTGTTCGATTTCTTTAGCTTCAATCTCTTCTTCAGTCAGAATCTTCTTTTCTTTTTCTGTTACAACCGCAGTTTTCTGCTTAACATCAATCTTATCCTTTGAAGGTTTTTTCTGGATTCTCTCTGGATGTTCTAGATCAAACAAATTTGACTTGTTATGGAATGTGACTGAAGTCTCTTCACTAACCTTGACTAGATAGCTAGGAACAGTCATTACTCTACCATTTAAAGAAACATGTCTATGAATAATGAATTGACGTGCTTGAGTGATTGAACGGGCAAGTCCTTTCCTGTACACGACAGTCTGGAGTCGTCTTTCCAAAAGATCCTTCATTTCAAGACCAAGTACAGCATCAAAGCTCTGACCTGGCTGAAGTAAGCCAAGGGTATTCACCTTGTTCAAAAGTTGAGATCTTTCAAGCTCTGCTTGTTTACCTTCTTTAGCAGTCAGGTTCTTGACCTGATCCTTGAACCTCTTGAGAACAGAAGCCATTTTCCATAGTTCCTTTTTGTTTTTTAGGCCGTATTCTAAAGAGATCTCTTTTTCAGAATCAATTCTTCCCTTTTGCCAAGGATGTTCTGGCGTGTCATACTGCTTCCGTTGTTTTTTGGTATCTCCCATTCTTATTTACCGCTTCCCTTAGTCTTCTTTCTTTTTACACCAAGACCTTTTCCTTTATTCCTTCTGAAATTGCTCTTGGTTCTTTGACCACGAACTGGCAGACCCCATTGGTGTCTCATACCTTTGAAGCTCTTGATCTTCTTCATCATCTTGACATCCATGTCTTTTGCGAACATAAGATCTGCAGTCATTATATGTTTGTCTTCCCCTGTTTCAGGATCCTTTCTTCTGTTAAGTATCCAATTGGGAAGATTGAATTTGCTTGGATTAAGAAGTACTTCTTCAAGTGCTTTAACTTCGGCATCTGAGAGTTCTCCAATCCTTCGTTTTTTGTCAATACCTGCAGCATAACATGCAGCATTTGCATACATAACACTAATGCCCTTAACCTTTGCAAGACCATAAAGAACAGGTCTCTTACCGTCAATATCAGCATTAGCAATACGAACTAGATGTCTATAATCTGGATTTTCTACTTTTGGTTTGTTTTCAGCCATTTTAATCAAATTAAATCGAATAGTCCTTTGTGAGAATAAGCACTTTGCCGTGCCCTATACGCTCTCACTCGGGCTCTTAGATGAGTGAAATTGTGACTTGTTTATAAAGATTATGGTGAAAAAGGGTAGTATAAGAGGTATTTTGAGCATATTAGGATAATAATTGGTGATAATGACAATAACAGGGCTTCGTCCAAAGGACGAAGACAGGGCCTGGGCAAGCCCAGGGCTTAAGCTGGACCAAAGGTCCAGACTTCCCCGGCCAAAAGGCAGGCATTGCCCGCGCGATAGCGCGGTCTTGTTGTTATAATTATTCGTTATCTTATCCTGAATGATTGAAGAAAAAAAAATGGGGCGATAGGCGAGAATTGAACTCGCTCCTGAAGCTCCACAGGCTTCCATGCTAACCATTACACCACTACCGCCATGCAAATTCTAAGAAAATAATACCCTTTTAAATACTTTATCAGGACAACACACACGACAGGCTTCCAAGCTAACGAAAATTAGCTGGAGCTAATTTTCGGAACTCTCAAATCAAGCAATACAAAAATATCAAAGAGAATAAATAATTAGAAGTCTCGGAGGCTTGATTTGAGAGTAACCATTACACCACTACCGCCATGTAGGACTCTTAGAAAATATCCTCCTTTTAAATAGTTTCTTTTCATTCAGAAGAAGGACACAATATTTATAACCCTGATTTCCCTCCGACCATAGATGGACAACAACACCCTGCTAAAGACCCTAGCAAAGATTAAGCAAGAGGCTGACAAGAGAAGCATTGATTTCTGGGTAATGGGAGGTCTAGCTTACGCATTCCATGTTGGCAGGATATATCGTGAACATTCTGATCTTGATTTGATTGTACGAAAACCGGAAGATCACGAAAATTTTTGTAATCTTCTCACATCTTTAGGATTTAGTAAAATCAAAAAAAAACAATTAACAGAAAATCTCACTAATTCTGTTTTTGCAGATAAAAATAATGTTGAAGTTGACATAGGTCCATTCATCGGTGAATTTGGGATGACGCTGGATGACTTTGAAGAGGAAGAAAGAGAACTGGAAGGAACAAAATGTAAAGTTTTAAGCAAAAGGTTTCTCCAGGCATTCAAAGAATATTTAATTACTCAAAGAAGCAATGAAAAAGACCTAATTGACATATACTATCTAAAATAACCCTATCTCCTAAACCGCAAGACCCTCTCATACTTCCTGCTCCTGTGTTTCTGATGAAGCAAATAGATTGCTACAATGAACAGACTCTCTGACCAGCCCAAAGGAGTATTCTCATTGAATTCATCTGTATTAGAATAATACAATTCAGGCACCCCTTTTTCTGTAACCGTATCAAGAGCCATCTTCTCATATGATTTTGCATTTTTCATATCACCAAGCATCTTGTAGATTATTGCAAGCCAGCTGAATCCAAAAGTCCATTCTGCCTCTTCACTCTGCTTGTCAGGATTGCGATTGTAATACCAATCATTCCTGAATCGTATCAAGCCACGCCTACGAACCAGATGATATTCTACATTCTTCAGGATGTCCTCCCTCTGCTTTTTTGTAACAACGCCATACGGCCAGATCAAAGACAAAAGAGATAGATCAACAAACCGTTCTTTTGATTCTCTTGGAAGAAGTGTCTTCAGAGTCTCAAGACCCTTGTCAACAAGATCTTGTGGAACATCCAACGCAGTATATCTTTTGATCATCTTAAGTCCTGCAACGCAGGCACCAATGCTACTTGCATGAACCATCTCATCATTCTCCCACATGCCATTATCAGAGTCATGCCAATATTCAATGCTACGAAGATAATATACCAACTTCTGGACCACTCTTTTTTCAGCAGGAGTCTCAATGACACGCATATCTTTTACACCTTCAAGTTCACCAATCTTAAACAAGATAGCACCAATGCTATCATTCTGCATATTGCCCCAACCTTCCCAGAATTCCTCAAATGTCTTGGGATTATACCTTGCATGAATATACTTGAAATCTGCATCAGGCTTGTGAGCAATCGCCTGGTCAATCTTGGCCTCGTGCTTCAAAAAGATCTTCAGAATTGATTTGTATGTTCTCTTGACTGTGGCAAAATCACCAATAACCTCAAAAGCCAAACATTCATAGAAATTATCCCTAAGCCAAGCCTTATCATATCCTGTTTTTGCACTCTTTTTGCTGGCTACAAAGAGGCCTGTATCATATTGCAGACTCGTTAGTATGTCAAGATGCTGTTTGAGTAGCTTGTGATACCTAAGAGTTCGCATATACTTGCTACCGAGAAATATATTTAAATAGGTTTCGTTATATATGCAATTATATGTTCAATATCTCTGGATTGAACGCCGCCTGAGCAGCCCCCAAAAGGTTTACATCTGAACTCTTGACCAAAAACAAAGGAATGTTTCTGACCAGGTCCATTATTGGATGCTCAGGAATATGAGGAGATAAGAATTCTTCTGCAAACAGCCCATCAGTAAACTTTGGCAGATTCTGGACTGCAATAGATCCAACAATATACAATCCCCCCAGCGCTTTTCCTTTCAAAGCTAGATTGAAACACTCATTGGCATAGAACTTAATGAACATATTTAATGCTGCAGTGCATGGTTTGCTCTTGCCCTCAATACCATACTTGGATATCAAAGGCGCCAGATCATCAGCCTCTTTCATTGCCTTTGCGATTTTTTTATCCTCTGCCATCTTTGGTTGTTTCCGATAGAATTCATATATATGCACAAGCCCTCTTCCAGATAAGACATCTTCATAAAGAGGAGTTGCCAAAACCTTGCCTTTTTTTGTTAGGAATTTAACGATTTTTTGTTGGTCAGGTCCTTTGCCTGCAAGCAGACAGTGACCTCCTTCTGAAGCAATAGGCCAATATTTTCCTCTAGACCAAACAAGGATATCCTCACCAAGACCTGTACCTGCAGCTATGACTGCCTTATTACCTCTTGGTACAGGATTCTTGTACCCGACACCAGGTAATTTTATCTGGATTAGTTCATCTGCATCCAATAAAGTGACCCCTAATCCAATAGCCTCTAGATCATTCATGAGAAACACACGCTTAAGCATGCTATTTTTTAGGATTATATCAGATGTAACAGCATAACTCAGGTTTGTCAACTGGACTTGCGTTCTATCCTGAGATACAGGGCCTGCTACTCCGATCACACCTTCTGATATCTCAATATTATAATGTTCTTTGGCCTGTTTTAAGGCATCATTGACCGAATCTATCAGGGTTTGTATGGAGTCAGAAGTCTGCTCAGTCTTGAATATCATTACAGGCTTCTTGGGAGTATAGCCATATACTGCAATCCTAAGCTTTGTGCCTCCTAAGACTCCTGCAATAACAAAGCGCTTAAAATCGCGTTTATTCAAGTTTGGATGCGAGTAAACAGTTTGCATATCTTTTCCTTGTTTTTCTTGATTTATAAACCTTATGGAATACGCCATAACATTACAAAAATTATATAAATACACCACCATTTGATGTTTTTGGGTGAAGGTCATGAACAAAAAATTAATAATGGGAATACTCATTGTGCTACTAATAATATTTACCATACAGATAATCAATCTGTTTGTTATCCATTCAAGAATATGAAGAAAACAAAAAAAACTGTGGGTAAGAACAAAGTAAAGACTGCCCATTATGTCATCGGACTGATAGTGATCATTGCAATTGTATCTATCGCCAGCATCTCATTTCCAAAAGGTGATGGTCCAGAAGAAAAGGAACTTCTTGCAAAATGCTTAACAGAGAAAGGATACAAACTCGCAGGCACCTCTTGGTGTGGACACTGCAAGAATCAGAGAGACATGTTTGGGGAAGCCCTTCAATTCATTGATTACCACGATTGTGATGATGAAGCAGAATGGTGCCAAGAAATGGGTGTAAAAGCATATCCGACATGGATCAGTCCGCTTGGCACAGCAACTGCAGGTGTCAAGGATTTTGATTTACTAAGACAAATATCTGAATGTAGGTGATTAAATGGAAGATGAATTCAAACAAGTAAACTATTTTACTGAAACTGAGAAAAAAGAGAAGAAAAAGGACACTGACAAACCTGAGGAAGAACAGCCTCAAAAAGCAGAACCTGTAGAGACCAAGGAACCAAAAGAAACCAAACAGAAAAATGAAGAGATTCCAGAATGGGTTCAAGAATTAATCAAGGCAAATAAACTAGATGAGAATACTCCAAAAAAGGAGCCTGAAAAGAAACCCTCAGTTATAACAGAGCAAAAGATTGAACCGAAAAGAGAGATTAAACCAAAGAAAACTCCTGTCAAAAAGGTTGTTTCTAAGGAAAAACCAAAAACGGTTCAAAAACAGGAAACTAAAAACAAGGTAATTCCAAAAAAGACAAAAAAACAGATTGGATTAGCATTGACCTGCCGCCGGAATTTCATAAAATAAGCAGCGCTATTGATGGAATGCTCAGGCGACATGTTGACATATTAAAAAAGGGCGGCG
>JAHJEM010000069.1 GCA_018825425.1 Nanobdellota archaeon
CAATCACTGAAACAGAGGTCACTAAAGTTAAGATGAAGGAGATGACAGATGAAGAAATCGAATCTTACATCGCTACAGGCGAACCTCTGGACAAGGCAGGTGCATTTGGAGTCCAAGATAAAGGAGTGATTTTTGTTGAGAAGATTGGGGGTTGTTATAACAATATTGTGGGATTGCCATTGTTCAAGCTTAGCTGTATGCTTGAAAAGTTAGGGGTCAATGTTTTAGAACAATAAAAATATCAAAAAGCTTATAATCTTGGCAATTTCTTCAAATATTATGGTCGATCCTACACTCCTCGAGAATAATTTCAATGAATATTACGAGGTTGCAGAGTATGCTTTGGAGTATAGCAAGTATAATGCTGCAGCAACCCTATTTTACAAGGCTCTAATCGAGCTTTGTGACATGGAACTTGCAAAACGAATCGGAAAGATCGGAAAGAACCACAAGGACAGATTTGATCTCCTAAGAGAGCATTTTCCTGAACTCCACAGACGAGCATCAAAGATGTTCAAGTACTATCGAGATTCATATGATATTCCCTTGACCAAGGATACTGTTCTAAAGATTAAACAAGTGGTCGAGTTTGCCAAGGAAGTTGTTTTTGATTAGGTCTTTATCAAAACTTTTTTAAATAACCAGTGCAATAGACCAAATTATGGATTTGAAAGACCCAAAAACAAAGAAGAATATGTGGATATATGCAATCGCATTCTGTGTAGTGTTCATCGTAGCATTATGGTTGATCACAAGCGTGGGCAAGTGATAACCTCACAATAATCCACAAGGCAACCTTTTTAAAAAGTGTAAACATTCTTTTTCTTATGTTAAAAGAATTACCTTGGCCATCAAAGTATAAGCCAAAACTCAGTGAATTCGTATCCCAGAAGGGTGTGGACCAGCTTGTGCAAGCACTTAATAATTTCAAACCAGGAAAAGCTATCCTACTACATGGAAAACAAGGTACTGGCAAGACCTCTTCAGTGCATGCATATGCAGAACAAAATGATCTGGAAATGATCGAACTCAATGCCTCTGACCTCAGAAATGCTGATGCAATCAACAGCCTTATAGGTAATGCAATCAAGCAACAGAGCCTGTTTTCAAAGAGTAAAATTATTCTTGTGGATGAAGTGGATGGTATTGCAGGTAGACAAGACCGTGGGGGACTTCCTGCAATTGTAAAACTCATAGAACAGTCTACTTTTCCTGTGGTAATCACTGCAAATGATACGACAGACAAGAAATTCTCAGGATTAAGAAAGAAAAGCATACTCATAGAATTCAAACCCTTGGATTACATGGGTATTTTTGAGATCCTTAAGAGGATATGCGCTGCAGAGAAGGTGGCTTTTGAAGAGGACGGTCTCAAAATGCTGGCCCGAATGGCTGATGGGGATGCAAGAGCAGCAATAAATGACCTACAGAGTCTTAGCTCATCTAAGATCACCAAAGAAAAGGTAGAAGAGATGTCTTCAAGAGACACAACAGACTCAATAATTAATGCATTAATTCGCGTTTTCAAGACCAAAAAACCTGAGATTGCACTAGGTGCATTTAATAATCTTAATGAAGACATTGACAAGTTATTCCTCTGGATAGAAGAAAACCTTCCCAAAGAGTATGAAAACCCTGCTGATCTTGCAAAAGGCATGAATGTTCTTGCAGAAGCTGATAAATTTAGAGGAAGGATAAGGAGATGGCAATATTACAGGTTCTATGTCTATATATACGATCTTTTGAGTGTGGGTGTCGCTCTGGCAAAGGATAAAAAATATGGTAAGATGATTGATTACACGCAGTCAAGTAGGCTTCTCAAGATATGGATAGCAAACCAGAAGAACATCAAGAAAAAGGCTATTTGCTCTAAAATAGCTGAGAAAACCCACACATCCACACGACGAGCCATGCAACAATTTCCATTCTTTATGCAGATGTATAAAAATAATCCAAAGGTGTTTTCTGAATATGTTGGCCTAGATAAGGACCAAACTACTTGGATGAGCAGCAAAATATAAAAACAAGCCTTGTCTTCGAGAGAATATGAATAACGAGCATCTACAAAACGTGATATCCTTTGTTAGTCAAAAAGGCTTCATATGGGGCCCTGAACCAGAAATATACAATGGTCTAAGTGGATTCTATACATATGGTCCGTTGGGAAAGCTTCTAAAGAACAAGGTTGAAGACACCATCAGAAAAGACTTTGTCAGAAGTGAGTTCTTTGAGGTAGAATGTCCAATAGTTCTTCCAAAAAAGGTTTGGGAAGCATCTGGTCACTTAGGAGGATTCTCTGATCCCATGGTAGAATGTACCAAGTGTGAATCCCGCTTCAGAATAGATGAATTAATTGGAGAAAAAGTACCTGAACTAAAAGATAAGGTCAAAGCAGAGGATTATCAAAAAGTAATCAAAAAGCACAAGATCATGTGTCCAAGTTGCAATGAACTGTTCAAAGAAGAGATAACACAGCACAGCCTGATGCTAAAGACCACAATCGGCATGGGTACAGAAGCATATTGCAGGCCAGAAACAGCAACAGCAAGCTATCTTCCGTTTCCAAGATACGCTGATTTCTTCAGACACAAATTGCCTTTCGGCGTGTTTCAGATTGGAAAGGCTTTTCGAAATGAGATTAGTCCAAGGCAATATCTTATAAGACTTAGAGAATTCACTCAAGCAGAAGGCCAATTATTCATGAATCCAGATGAAAAGAAATCATTCTACAAATTTGATCTCATTTCAGACAACAAGTTGCCGCTTGTTCCAGAAAAGAACCAAGGAAAGGAATTCAAGATAGATGAGATCTCCCTGAAACAAGCATTGAGCAAGAAATATATCAAGAGCAAAGCATATGGGTGGACACTCAATCTTGCATATGACTTGTATGTTAATCTTGGAATCCCCAAGGAAAGGATCAGGATCCGACAGCATAGAAAGGATGAGATGGCATTCTATGCAGATGATGCATGGGATATAGAAGTCAACCTGAACAGTTTTGGTTGGCAGGAGATGTGTGGAGTGCATGATAGGACAGACTATGATCTTGTCCAGCACGAGAAATTCTCTGGAAAAAAATTGGAAGTCAATGACAATGGTATAAAGATCAAGCCGCACGTTCTTGAAATTGCTTTCGGAACAGATAGGCCTGTGTTTGCTCTTCTTGACATCTTTTATGAGAAAAAAGAAGAAGGTCAAGGAAAAAGCATACTTTCCTTGCCACTGGAGATATGTCCGATCCAAGCGGCAGTTCTTCCGCTGTTCAGGAAGGATAATATGCCTGAAACTGCAAAACTCATTGCAGAAAACTTAAGAGAAGAATTCAGTATCAAATATGATGAGACCCAAAGCATTGGTAAAAGATATCTGCGGGCAGCAGAAGAGGCAATACCATTCTGCGTCACTGTGGATTATGATACCTTAAAGGACAAGACTGTTACATTGCGAGACAGGGATAGCGAAAAACAGGTCCGGGTCAAGATAGATGACCTAAATGAGACTTTAAAATCATTATTCTCTAAAACCAAGACCTTCGACGAGCTAGAAGCGAAAACAATTTAAAAAGGCAGCTTATTCGAGAACATCATGGGACTGTAGCTCAGACTGGGAGAGCACTACGCTGAAGACGTAGGTGTCCTGGGTTCAAATCCCAGCAGTCCCAGAACTGACCTCAGTTCGCACGGAAGCGGGGAGGACATTCAACTGCGTTGAAGTCCTCCGCACTGAGGTTTTTTTTTCTATTATTTTTTCCCTAAGTTTCATTTTTCAAGACAAAATTTATATTGTCTATTCCTAATTTTATGAAAACGAGGTGAATATTATGAAAAAGTACACTTTATTTCTTATCTCCTTGATTATGTGCTCATTTGTTGCCGCAGATGCAATAGACGAAGCCTATATTGTCCAAGAGCAGACTGAATACGAGACTTTATACGCTCAAATAAACACTTTGGTTAATGGAGCTAGCGCAACGGAGCCAGGAGGAAGGAGGATTCATGAATGTTATTCCAAATTTGATGCAGATACATATCAACTGAACTGGGACTATTCGGATGGCTTAGGCATAAGGAATCAAGGTGTTTTGGATTGTGTGGACAAAAAGAATGCTGATCCTGAAATCAGAGGAGTAGAGCAAATATGGGTATCTTGCATCCACGAAAAGGCTAATCCGATTGACAAAGTGTATTATGGAACATTATTGAAGCATGCGAAAGACGCGCTGGCTTGTATGGAAGGAATAGAGTGCAAGATTAACGGATTATATGACGGTGTTGTTGCAGATGGTGTGTCTGAGATAACATTCACGCTTGAAAAACCAGGCACATTGGAGCTTGTGACAGTTGGAGAATTGAAGGGAGAGATAACAAAACAGACGTCTTCTTTAATTACTTTCAAGCCTGATGAAGCTGATGCTGAAAAGAATTATTTAAAGCCTCAAAAAGTTACAGTCAAAGCAGAATGTGATCGGGGAGGAACAGCAGAAAAAGAATTTACAATTGAACAACCCCCTCTATTGCTTCTTCACGGAATATTGGGCAGTTCTGAGACGTGGTCATCATTCATGCCTTGGTTAAACTCAGATGGTTTTAGTTTTAAGGCAATATCATATTCAAATACTGGAGATATTGTGGTAAATGCAAAAAGCGTAGATAGTATTATCGAAAAATTTATTCA